>JALWEA010000410.1 GCA_027039465.1 Calditrichia bacterium
CCTAAGGGGAGCCCCTTCTTACATGTCGGATAAATTCGGTTTTATTTTTTTTATTTGCAAAGATCTTTTTTCTTAATAACTTTAATATACAAGGGGGACTCAAAGCAGTTCGTTGAATTTTGTCCAAAACCAAAGTTACAGGTGGTTTAATACAAATTATTTTACTCAAACCTCAGTTGTTTGCTTCACTGGGCAAAATCCACCAAAGCACCTTGCGTCCCCCTCTGAGGGGGACAACAGGGGGTGGAGAAAAACAACGGCCCATCAATCCTTTCCCAATGCGCCGGGACGGCGCCACAGCAAGCCTCAAAATCACAATACTTCGCCTTAGAAACGATCTTAATAATGTTAGGGATTCCTCGTCCCGCAGGAGCGTGACTACTATTGACATGTTGTGGCGCGTTCGTCCCTCGATACGATTCTGCCTTTCATCTTGCGATGTTCGAAGTAAGGGCGAAGCATTTCCGTCAAGATGCTGCAAACTCAAAAAAATTTAACGTTGTGCAACCAAAAGTATCGATTATTCTTTTATTTGTTAGGAAAATGCTTCGCCCCTACAAGTGTCGGCAGAATCACTCGGAACCGGACGCTTCTGTTCCAAGTTCCCAGTTACCAGTTCCAAGTTCCCAATTAATTCATGTCAATACCTTAATAATCCGTGGCGCCAGCCGTTGTCCCCGGCCTTACGATGACAATTGAAAAATTGTTCAGTTTAGATTTTTAATATTAATCATTTACTTACAAACGGATTTCCTTTAATCCAGAAGCGCCACGGCCGTTTGGCATGTTCACCTGCGTAATCCACGCCGATGCGCACACCGCTTTCAATTTCGCTCTCCGGAATCCGCAGCCCACGATCTTCAATCCAAATTTTATCTCCGGTTAAAGACAAACCGTAGAAAGAAAGATCAATACCCAAAGCTTTGGTAAGTTTGCCGGGGCCGTTGGTTAAAGCCGGTTTTAGCGAAGTCATTTTACGCCGGTCCAACATGACTTCCACTCCGTCCGTCGGTTCAATGGCACGAATCAAAACCGCATCCGGAATGCCAGCCTTGTTCGTAACCACATTAAAAAGTACGTGCATGCCGTAAATCAAATAAACGTAACTCAAGCCGCCTGCCCGGTACATGATTTCGGTACGGCCGGTTGGACTCCCTTTCCATGCATGTGATGCGCGATCCCGATGACCGGCATAGGCTTCGGTCTCCACAATGATGCCGGCGGTTAGCTTCCCATCGATGTTCGTTGCCAAAACCTTACCTAACAAGCGAAGACTTATTTCCACTACATCCGAATGCAGGTAGAATGCTTGAGGTAATTTGACGGCCTTTGGAGACATTTTTTCTTTCCTTTACGTTTTTCCAATTATCAATTTAATCTAAAATTAATGACGAATGCCCGTAAAATATCCAAAATTTTTAAAAATAAAAAAATGAAATATTCGAACCTTCCGATTTTATTTTAAACCCGAAAAAACATCCATCCGATGAATTTTAACTTTTAACTTTGAACTTTGAACTTTGATTTCATTTAAAAGGTTAAATTTTTTGCATGATTATTGATTATGCTGTAAAATTAATTTATTGGTAATGATTTAATTTTAAGAGTTTAAGATGAATACACAGGCTGATATACTTAAAAAAATTAAAAAAGAATATCCATATTTGGCTTCCGAATTTGGCGTTAAACGCATTGGCCTGTTTGGCTCTGTCGCCAGACAATCGGAGCATGCCGATAGCGACATTGATCTCATCGTCGAGTTTAACAAGCCGATAGGGCTGCGATTTATATTTTTTGTTGAATATATCGAAAAGTTATTGGGAAAAAGAGTGGATGTACTTACGGAAGAGGGTATTAAAAATATTAGGGTAAAAAATGTAGCCTCCTCGATTAAAAAGGACATTATTTATGTCTAAAAGATCCGACATTGATTTAATTGAAGATATTTTATTCTGCCTTTCAAAAATTAAAAATTATGTTTCAGACTTATCGTATGAATCTTTTTTGGAAGATTACAAAACGCAAGATGCTATCATTAGAAATATTGAAATAATTGGAGAAGCAAATAAAAAGATTTCCGAAGAACTTAAACAGAAATATCCGGATATTCCATGGAAAATGATTGCCGGAACAAGAGATCGCTTAATTCATGGTTACTTTGGTGTTAATATTGATATCGTCTGGCAAATAGCTACAATGGATGTACCAAAACTGGAACAGCAACTGAAGAAATTAAAAAAAGAATATTTCGGTTAATTTTTGATTTTTCATAATTTTTTATGACTAATTTTATTTTCGAAGAGTTCCTATTATTCCGAATTTAAAATTTAAAACCAACGGACGATTATGATCTACCACGTAGAAATCGCAGGCAAAGGCGGCATTACCCAATACACTTTTAATTTGGTATCGCATTTGCAGGAATTGAGAAAAGATAGGCCGGTGGCCATCATCGGCGCCAGGCATTACGAATTGGAAAGTTTACCGCGTAATTTCGAGCTGATCCGTTTGTTCAATCGGTTTAAAACCAACCCGTTCAAACTTTTGCGTTTTTTTCTTTTTAAGATTAAAAAAGAAGATGTGGTCCATTTCCAGCTCAGTTCCTTTCCGCCTTTCGTTTTGGCTATGATGCTGCTGTTAAAAATCTTTGTTCGTCCCACTATTGTGGTTACGGTGCACAATGTGGTCTCGCACGAAGCCTCTTTTGCCGACAAACACATCCTGCTAACCATTTACCGTTTGGCAGACCGCTTAATTGTTCATGCGCAGCAAAACAAAGATGAATTAATCCGCCTGTTTCAAATTCCCGAAAGCAAGATTCAGATCATTCCCCATGGGAATTATCTGTTCGCACAAAAATTGAACGCAACTTCGGATTCGCCAAAAGAAAAAGACCGTTTCGAATTATTGTTTTTCGGGTACATTCGCGCATACAAAGGTTTGGATTTGCTGCTTCAAAGTTTGAAAATCGTCACCGAACAGAACCCGAATGTTTTATTGCATGTCGTTGGCAAACCGCACGAAAGTTTTGAAAAGTACGATCAATTGATTGACGCTCTGCAACTTCAACCGTTTGTGCGTCTAAATTTGGATTACGTACCGATTGAAGAAGTTCAGGCTTATTTTTCTCGTGTTGATGCCGTCGTGCTGCCTTATAAACGCATCTCGCAAAGCGGGGTCATTTTTTTGGCCTACGCCTTTGCCAAACCGGTGATCGCTACAAATATCGGCGGTATTCCCGAAGTTGTCGAAAACGGAAAATCCGGCCTTTTGATTCCGCCAAACGACTCGCAAGCCCTATCCGAAGCAATTTTGAAATTGGCAAATCATCCCGAGATTGCACGGGAAATGGGCGCTTATGCTCAGGAACTTTCGCGTACCAAATACTCATGGGAGGCCATTGCACGCCGTACGTGGGACTTGTATGATTCCTTGCGTAAGGCGAAAGCATGATGCGTGGGTTTGCTTTTGGTTGAATTGTTGAATGGAATATTAGGAACTAGGAACTGGGAACTGACCGTATCGTTATTCGTGTATTCGTTATTCGTTAATCGGAAACCTATGATTTGTGCAATGAGCGGTCCATCCGTCCCACAATACGATACCGCCCGCAATTAGGAACTGGTAATTAGTTCCAAGTTCCGAATTTTGAGTTCCCGAACCACGCTTTACGAATATACGGATAACGAATACACGAATAACGCTTCCCATTCAACAATTTAACGATTCAACCGTTTAACGCTTCCCATTCCCAAATTCAATGGTTCAACTCTCCCTTCCTGAAAATTTCCCAAATTAAGATTGGAAAAATTTGCTGAAAATTGTTAATATCACTTTCTATTGAAAAAAGTGAATCAGGGAACCATGCGCTTAACCAGTCCGAATCAATTAACCGTTTTACGGATGATTTTAACGCCCGTTTTTATCGTCTTGTTTCTTTTAGGCGGCTCGACCAATATCTTGTTGGCTAGTATCGTCTATTTTTTAGCTTCGGTTACGGATTGGTATGACGGTTACATGGCGCGCCACCTGCAAATGGTCACCCGCTGGGGGCAGTTCATGGATCCCCTGGCGGATAAGTTATTGGTTTCTTCCGCTTTAATTGTACTGGCTTACGAACATTATTTGTACTGGTGGATGATTATTTTGGTCATTTTGCGCGATTTCATTGTAACCGGCTTGCGTAGTTTTGCCCTTTACATCGGCAAACCGATCATTACTTCCAATTTGGCCAAATGGAAAACATTCGTTCAGATGGGCTTTGTTTTCCTTTTGTTGATTTACATTAATATTCCCAATGCACCGGAAATTCGTTTGGATCGCGTGGCGCATCCTTATTTGCTGTGGACAACCTGGTTAATGCTTTTGGTGGTCGTGCTTACGATTCTCAGCGGCACCCATTATTTAATTGTCAACCGCCAGCATGTTTCCGAATTGGCAAAGCGGACTTACTTTGGTCTGATACATTTATTCGAGAAGGATCGTTAAATGAAAAAATTTTTGATTTACGGGCTTGGCACCGGCTTAGGCAGCGGATATGCTCCCATTGCTCCGGGTACGGCCGGAAGTTTGGTCGGCCTGGCTTTCATGTACTTTTTCCCGTTGAACAACTGGTATTGGTTGGCATTAACGATTTTTTTCTTCTTTGTCGGCGTTTGGGCTTCCACCATTATTGAAAAGGAAAGAGGTGAAGATCCGCCCATCGTTGTTATTGACGAAGTTGTCGGTCAGTGGGTTGCTTTGCTTTTTTTACCGGTCTATTCCATTAAAGTGTTCGTTTTGGCATTTTTACTTTTCCGATTGTTTGATGTACGTAAACCGCCTCCCATTGATCAATCCCAACGTTTAAAGGCCGGGTACGGCATCATGATCGATGATGTTATCGCCGGGGTTTACGCCAATATTATTTTACAATTGATTTTCAGAACGGGGCTCTGGTCATGAACAGGATTAAAGCGGAAATCATCTCCATTGGTAATGAGCTTTTGGCCGGAATAACGGTGAATACCAACGCGGCTTATTTGGCTAAGCAGTTACGATCCGTTGGTGTGGAAACATTCTGGATTACTACCATTGCCGATCAAAAAGAAGATATTCTTGCCGCTCTGAAAACCGCCTCACAACGCGCCCGGGTGGTAATCAGCACAGGCGGTTTAGGCCCGACACCCGATGATATCACCAAACGAACCATCTGCGAGTTTTTCGGCGTGCAATTAAAATTCGATGCGCAAGTCTTTGAAGACGTGCGTCGCTTTGTTACCAAACGTAAATTCTTTTTAAATCAGGTCAATCGCGAACAAGCGGTTATTCCCGAATGCGATCGTGTTTTGCGGAATTTGAAGGGCACCGCACCGGGACTTTATTTTAATCGTAATGAGGTTCATTACTTTTTTCTGCCCGGTGTCCCCCACGAGGTTTACCATCTGACCGAAAAAGACATTCTGCCCATGCTTAAGGAAATTTTTAATCTGCAGCCGCTCAAAACCCATTTGTTGCGCACCACGGGCATTCCCGAATCCCGCATTATCGAAAAAATCGGCGACCTGGTGGAAACCTACAAAAACATTCGCATAGCCTTTCTGCCACGCTTTCGCGGAGTGGACCTGCGTTTTACGGCGCCGGACAATAATGCGCGTACACTATCTGACTTTGATGCGCTAGTGAACGGCGTTCGGCAGCGTTTGCAAAAATACATTTTCACCGAAGACGAGTTGGAAATCGAAGAAATTATCGGACGGATTCTGAAACTAAAGTTGTTTACCCTTTCCGTGGCCGAAAGTTTTACCGGCGGGTTAATCGGCGACATGATCACCAATATTCCGGGTAGCTCGGATTATTTTTTGGGCGATGCCGTTACCTACAGCAATGAAAGTAAAATGAAATTGCTGGGGGTTCAGGCCCAAACACTAGAAAAATTCGGCGCGGTCAGCAAAGAAACCGTAACCGAAATGGTACGCGGAGTGCAAAAATTATTCGGCAGCAAATGCGCCGTGGCCACCACCGGCATTGCCGGGCCTACCGGCGCTACGGAAACCAAACCGATCGGATTGTGTTATATCGCCGCCCGTGTCGGAGACGAAGAACGCGTCATGAAATTCGAATTCGGTACGGAACGAATCATGAACAAAAGACGCGGCGCCATTGCGGCGCTGGAGCTTTTACGTCGTTTGCTGCTTAAAATTGATTAGAAGGAAACAACATGGAAACCATCCGTAGTTTTGTGGCCATTGAATTACCGGCGGAGTTGAAAGACCGCATTCGGTCCTATCAGCAGGAATTAAAATCGTTTACGCGCCATGTCCGTTGGGTGAACCCCGACAGTTTGCACATTACACTGAAATTTTTGGGTGAACGGGACAAAGAACTCATCGAACGCGTTCGACAAAATTTATTGACGGTACAAGACGGTTTTGCTCCGTTCAAAGCTACGGTCAACCGTTTCGGTGCCTTCCCCGGCAAACGCAATCCGCGCGTTTTTTGGCTGGGCGTCAAAAGCGATCCGCTTGAATCCATGATCGAATTGTTTCATTTCCTGGAAAATAATCTGCACGGGCTGGGTTTTCAAAAAGAGACGCGCCGTTTTGCGCCTCATTTAACCCTGGCGCGAGTAAAACGCCCGGAACGTTTTGACGATCTGTGGGATTTTGTTCAACGCAATGCTTTCGAACCGTTTACTTTCAACGTGAATGAAATCGTTCTGATGCAAAGTTTCCTTAAACCTCAGGGCGCCGTGTACAAACCGATCGAAAAATACCGCTTGACGTAAGCAAAAAGTTTTAAATTGTTCATTCAATGATTATATTTAAGAATAAAATCAAATAAAGGAGAACTCATTGGCGGATTTTAACAAAGATAAAGAGAAAGCGGTTGAAGTAGCGCTTTCGCAAATTGAACGTAATTTTGGCAAAGGATCCATCATGCGGTTGGGCGACCGGGCCAAGGTGGATGTGGATGTCATTCCCACCGGTTCGGTCTCATTGGATGCGGCTTTAGGCGTGGGCGGCATTCCGCGCGGTCGCATTACGGAAATTTACGGGCCGGAATCTTCCGGTAAAACGACATTGGCTTTGCACATTATTGCCGAGGCGCAAAAACGCGGCGGTCTGGCGGCTTTTATCGATGCCGAACACGCTCTTGATCCGCGCTATGCCAAAAAACTGGGTGTGGATACGGTCAATCTGTTGGTCAGTCAACCGGACAACGGCGAACAGGCCCTTGAGATCGTGGAAACGTTGGTACGCAGCGGCGCCATTGATGTCATTGTGATCGATTCGGTGGCTGCTCTGGTGCCTAAGGCCGAAATCGAAGGCGAAATGGGTGATTCGCACATGGGACTGCAAGCGCGGCTCATGTCCCAGGCTTTGCGCAAATTGACCGGAACGGTTAGTAAATCCAACACATCGGTGATCTTCATTAACCAGATTCGCGAAAAATTAGGCATCATGTTCGGCAATCCCGAAACCACCACCGGCGGCCGGGCGCTCAAATTTTACACCTCCATTCGTTTGGACATCCGGCGCATTGCCACCATCAAGGTTGCCAACGAGATGGTTGGTAACCGCACCCGGGTTAAGGTGGTTAAAAACAAGCTGGCGCCGCCCTTCCGTGAAGCCGAATTCGATATCATGTACAATCAGGGCATTTCCAAAGAGGGAGATGTGCTGGACAAGGCGGTGGATTTCCGCATTGTGCAAAAATCCGGTACGTGGTTTTCTTACAACGAATTGCGCTTAGGTCAGGGTCGGGAAAACGCCAAAAGCTTTTTACGCGAGAATCCCGAAGTTTTTCAGGAAATCGAAAAGCAGGTGCGCGTAAAATTAGGTCTTGAAAAGGGAGAAGAAGCGGAAGCGGAGAAAGAAGAATAAAGCGTAAAAATTAAATATGCATTAACTTTAAATAGCCCCATACTGTAAGTTGGGGCTATTTTAAAATTTATCGGTTTTCATTTGTTTTGCCACAACGGATACTCCATGCAAATAACCAAAATCGAACGCGCCAAAAAAAGAACTCCGGCTTATCATATCTATTCGGACGATACTTTACTTTTTACGATCAGTGAAGAGACATTGATTCATTTCAGACTTAGTAAAGGCGTGGAACTTTCCGAACGGGATTTGCAGACGATTTACGAATACGATCAGGTTCAATGGTGCTTTTTGCAAGCCATTCGCTATTTAAGCCGACGAGGCCATTTTGAACTGGAGCTTAAACAAAAACTTCATCACAAAGGCTATGCTCCGGAAATTATCGACCAAACCATTCAACAATTACGCCGGAAACAACTTTTGGACGACGAACATCTCATGGTTCAGTTTGTACACGACGGCATTCATTTACGCAAATACGGGCCTTTGCTCTTAGCCAAGAAATTAATGGCCAAGGGCGTTCCGTCCGACCAAATACGCACCTATTTACAGGAAGCCTATCCGCAAGACAAACAAATGCAAATAGCCGATGAACTATCCCGTAAAAAACAAGCGACTTTACCCGATAAGCTGAGTCCGCAGCAACGTCGCCAAAAGTTAAGCGCCTTTTTACAACAACGCGGTTTCAGTTGGGATGTTATCAGACCCATTCTTAACAATTTATCGGCGGAATAACCACACAATGATTGAAATAATCGCACTGATTAAGATCATGGTTGTCAGTGGAAAGTACAACTTAAACGAAGGTTTGTTGATGATAATATCGCCCGGTAAATGCCCGAAGGGAATTTTGCTGATGTAAGGCCATAGCAATCCGATCACAATCAATGCGATACCGGAATAAATCAAAACCTTTTGCATGGTGACCTTCCCCTTTCCTTGACGATTAACTCCGAAATTAATAGCGGCAATATCAATTGTCAATGGCCCGATAGAGCATCGATAAAATTTTAATGGAATGGAATGGAATGGAATGGAAAAATAAATTTACGGTTTGAGTCCGACCAACAATAAAAAATCCGGCACGATCGCAAGCAATTCCTTGCTGCCAAGCGTACCGGATTATTGGTTATTTGAATTATTTTGAAGCGCTACTTCAATAAAATCATCTTGCGAATCATTTGTTTTTGTCCTGCTTTAACGGCGTAAAAATAAACGCCGCTGGTCACGGATTTTCCCTGCCCGTTTGTGCCGTCCCATTTCACCTGATGGCTGCCGGCTTGCAGCATTCCGGTAGTAAGAGTTTTGACCAACGCACCGTTAACCGCAAAAATACGCACGGTAACCGGCGCCGCTTCGGGTAAATCGAAACGAATGGTGGTAGACGGATTAAACGGATTCGGGAAATTTTCATAAACGAAAAATTTCGAAGGTACGGCGGCTTTGGCGCTCTTTACATCAGCCGCAATCTGAGGCGAAAGCTCGGCGCGCCAACCAGGACCATTCTGGATGATATTCGAACTAAAATAAAACGTTAAGGCATGATCGCTGTTGGTAGAGGTGTAGTCCGGCGGCAAGGAAGAACCGGTAAACGGACTACCGTCGATTTCCGGTGCGCTACTGGAAGAGCCGTCGTAAATATGCAGTTCGTCACCGGAGCCCAAGTCGAAATCGGTAAAATGCACCGTTAAGCCGGAGTATCCTTCTTCTGCGATGAAGGTCATGGTTAACCGTTCGCGTTGGAGGTAGTCATTGTCCGGGCCGCCCGAATCATAAAAAATGGCATTACTGATCGTCTCGGTGGAATTACTCATGTTGTACGAAGGCACTTCGCCGATCACCACTTCAAAGGTATCGATTGCCGTGTAAGAGGCGCTTTGCAGTTTGTACTCGAAAAAGGCCGACGAGCCCAAAGCCACATCCGAAGCTGCGGTAACATTAAACTGCGCCAGGACCGTATCACCCGTGGCAATCGTTCCGAGCGTATCGGTATTTTTATTCACCGTCACTCCCGATGTTAACGAACGTAAATAGCCCATAGCGTCCGGAGCGTCGGCATGGCCTGAGTTTATGGATTGAATGTAAAAATCGGCCGTTTCACCGGGATCCAATTTCTGATCATTGTCGCCCTGCTGCGAATCATCGATTGACAAATCACCGATCTGCAAATCCGGAGCCTGAATTTTTAAAGTAACGTTTGATTTCCATTGATTACCACCGGTGTCGGAAAAGGTCACCGTGCAGGTAGCGGCGTGCTGGTCGAGCGCACCGTTAATCGCTTGCAATTGGAACGCATCCTTGCCGCCCACAATCTGACTCGTATCGATATCACCGTAAAAATGCGTACTATCGATTATTTGCAGATAAGAATCGTCTGTTCCGAGCTCGGCAGAAACCTGGTGTGCCAATTCCGAACCGATGTTTTTGGCATTCACATTCAAATAAAACGTTTCATTGAATTCAACAAGCGCGTTACTATTACCGGTGGTGGAATCGTCCACCGAATAGGAACTGACCGTAACATAAGCTCCCGAAGCGTTTACCACCGGTACCAAAGAAGTGTAGCGATAGTAATTCTGTTTGGTCACGGTTACCATGATGGTGTCACCAGGGTCTTGAGCGGGTATGGGAATATCGACCCAATCGCCGTTGGCATCTGCACTTCCCAAATATTCGCCGTTTTTGGAGATGCCGATCAGTGCGCCGCTATCCGCGCTGACGGAAAAAGTTGTTGCCCCGGCTTCGAGCGTTTCGTTGTGATTCACCGTTAAATTCTGCGGCATGTCCGAATAGACCATGGAAAAAGCGCCGCCGTGATGATGGAACAGAAAGTAAGTGATGGGCTTGTCATCCGTGTTGTAAGGCCAATCCGATTGCTGGAGAAAATATTTACCCGCAGCATTGGCAAAGGCGGGCAGGATAAAACGCGTTTGAAACCACGTGTCTTTGTCCGGCATGAATTGCGGCCACATATTATCGTACATGCCCCAGGTGTAGGTATCGTTCACAAAAGAATAGGAAACCTGTGTTGCGGCGATGAGCCCCAGAGCGCGTTGGGAATGGCGATGGAAAGCTTCGGCGAAACATTCGCTGCTCCAATTGAATTCACCGGTTAAACAATTGACGGAAAAGACAAAGGTCAAATCGTTGTTGTGCAAGCCGTCCAAATCGTTAATGTCATAATCCGGTTCGCCCCAGCCGGTTTCCGAGCCGTGGTCGCGATGT
Organism: Calditrichia bacterium; assembly: GCA_027039465.1. GTDB lineage: Bacteria > Calditrichota > Calditrichia > Calditrichales > Calditrichaceae > Caldithrix. Next base: position 11,091 of record JALWEA010000410.1, read on the forward strand.
TGAACCATAAAAGCACCGCTGTTGATGTCATTATTGATTCGGTCGGCATTACCGCCCCAATCGGTTAAATGTTCGGGTGTTTGCGGAATGTAGCCCAAACCGTTCGGGCCGAAGTAATCCACCACTTCGTCCGTGTTTTCGGCCGTTGACCAAACATCCCCGGGCGTTCCCGAATAAATGGCATTTTCCCGCACCGGATGCTTGCCCAATTTATGTTCCCAAAAGCCGTTAACAACTTCCGAGCACAATTGAAACCAGCGTTCCGTTTGCCAGCCCATGGCCGTTACCGGATGATCGTAAAAATATTCATTGGTCGGCGGTTGACGTTCGTAATCCAAAATTTTACCCACCGTGTTGCGCAGTTCGGTATCGTTGCGTGCGGTAATACGCGCAAACACAATATCCGGCAAACTGTCGCCGTCCACATCGGCGTACCAGTTGTCGGAAATGTACGTCCCGCTGTAAGGATGCGGTTCTTCCCGCGAAGTAATGGTCATGTCATCATTGCCGTAATCGGCTAATAACAGGATGGCAGAAGGCGGCGTGTCCCAATCGTAGTAAACATGATGTACGTAACTTTCGATGGCATCATACGTGTTGCCACCGATTTCGGCCGTGGTGACCACGCCCGTTTTAATACCTTGCTGATTGCGAAAGACGCGCAACGAATCGGCCCAGGCCAAAAACGTAGGATCATCCGGTGTGATGATCAGATATTCCACATTTTTAACCTCATCATCCCGACTTTGACTTTCGGTCTCGCTTTCAATCGAGTTTGCGGAAAAGTCAATGCGCGGCAAACTGTGATAATTCAAAATCATGTCATGTAAAATGGGCTCCCACCAGCGGCTGCGCAGGCGCTTAGCGCCAAACCGTCCGTTTCCGCCCTCGAAAGTTAGCTTAATCTTCAAATCCCGATAGACGATTAATTTTTTTGTAACAGGATTGTATTGGAACGGCGTAATGCCCAACAAAACAACATCCACGCCGCGAATTTGGTAATGCCTGGAAATTTGCACCGGTTGGGACGGATAAAAGGCATCGCGATCGTAAACGCTGCGGTCATCCTGATAGATCAGCGGACCGTCCTCGGTATCAAACGGAATGTGCGGAGCCGGTGCAATGTCCTGACCCTCCAGCGTTTCCGTGCGCGAGTCAATGATTTCAAAATGCACCTGCGCGTCCTGCGGAATGGCAATGTAACGACTTAGCCCCGGCAAATTGGGTTTGCCCTCATCGTTCGGCAATAACGCTTCCGGGAATTGGATAACCTGACGAATTTTCCCGTTAAAATCGCGATCTTCCAATCGAAAATGTTGAATCGAAAAAACGATGACCACTTCGGTCGGCGTGCTTTCTTGCAGATTAAAGCCTTGTTTGCCCCAACTGTCGGAATAAACAATCTCACCGGAAAAGAGCGGGGTAAGGCTAAAAATCAACAAAAATAGTAACAAAATTTTTAGGAAACGCATTACTCCTCCAAAAGAAAAAATATTAAAATATGAAATACAACGTGCAAAATACGGAATAGAATGGTTTTGAGCAAGTGCAGGGTTTGCTAAATAATCCAAGACCAATTGTCATTAGAAATCTTAAAAAAATTAATTTGTACTGTTTAACTCACCCCCTCATTCCCCCTCTCTTCTTCGAAGAGAGGGGGATGTAACCAAGTGATCTTCATGGAATTATGCAAGATTAGTAGATGAGTAGAAATCAGCACAGAAAATTCTGAAATCACAGCATTTTCCAAAGGTTTTCATTAATTGAATCAACATGGTTCTTACGGTTAATATCGTGGTAAAATCATTATTCTTTCAATTCAAACTCAACCATCACTTGCGTTAAAATTTTTATATTTTGTTTTATACTTACAAAAGATGATGGAATTCTAATAGCGCTCGAACCGCCGTATTTTTCCAAATTGTTAACGGAAGTTTTAATATTAATTATTGGCCCTAATTTTCTGTTTAATGATTTTGCAATTTCAAGAGCATTATTTTTGGCAATTTCCAAAGACCTTTTATAACCTTGTTTACGTGCCTCAAAAACACGATTGGTAGAAAATCTCGCGTTAAATTCATAAAAACCGTTCTTTAATAAGGCAAGTTGAAAGGGATAATATTTATCAAAATTTGTTAATGATATTACCACACTTTGTGAGGTCTTGAAGAAATTAGTATTATTTTTTTGCTTTGATTTTGAAATCGATATGAGAGAATAGTTAATGGAAGTATCCGGAATTTCAAATTTTTTTATTATTTTTAATAATCTTTTTTCCAATTCTTTATGCTTTTCAAAGGCTAATTGAGGATCTTTTTCTTCTTGCCCGAAATAAATGTTAAATGCAATAACATTTGCAGGAACTAAAATTTCCGACACGGCGCGAATTGAAATAGTGCTTTTGTTTTCTTGGGCAAAAAGTAAAATTGGAAGAAGAAGCCAAAAAGCAATATAATGCTTTTTCATGATAAATCCTCCAAATTAATCAAATGATATATGAGATGATTCATCTGACAAACTGTAAAAGCAATGATTTTTTCAAAATCTTTTTTAAATAGAATATAATCTGTATTTCGGCTAATTGGTATCTTAAAATCAAATTTTATTTTAGTCCAACTTGGAGAGAAAGCCTTTCCATTTTAATATTGCTTAAAGAATTCATAGCTGCCCGCTTTTAAACAGATTGCCAAAGGGAATATACTCATAATAGGCAACAGAACGGAAATTCATTTTACTTGATTCCTTAATCTATCTAAAATATCAAAAAATTATTTCGGATTGCAAAAAAAGATGCACAATCTTAAGAAACGCATCATGATAATCGGTTGCACAGTTCTCCCTAAAACAAGGCCACGGCATTTTGGGTCGCATTATTTCGTCAACAAAATTTTAGTCCTCAAAAATCCTTGCATACTCTGGCATTTTATTGGTTTTATGCCGATCTTTATTAAAGTTGCATTAAATACGAAGGGTCGGAAGGATGGCCTTAAAATATAAAATCCGTTCAAACTTTAAACGGACTTTGGCAAGTCTCGTGCTGACTTCCATTTTCTTGTCTTTTGCTATACCTTTGCTGGCACAGAACGAAAGCATCTCCGATTGGATACATCCCAAGGCACAATTTAAATCCCGTTCGTTTTTGACAAAACCCGTTGGAGCCGATGTGCATCGACAAAAGTTTGATGCCTTGTATTACGGATTGCATTTTTGGATTGATTTACCGCATCGCACGATCAAAGCCCACGTTAAAGAGCGCTTTGCCAGTATGCAAGACGATTTAAATTCCATTACGCTCGATTTCAACAATGCACAATTGAAAATCGACTCCGTTACCGGCGCCGCTCAAAGTTACGAACGGAGCGGTAGTTTTCTTAATCTTACTTTAGATCATTCTTATCAAAAAAACGATACTTTCAGTGTAACGATTTATTATTCCGGCCTTCCCGAAAAACAAGACACGATTTCTTTTGTATTTGATTATCTGCCGAACGAAGATCAATATGTTTGGACCTTAAGCGAACCCTACGGCGCTCGCGATTGGTGGCCTTGCAAAGATACACCGGCGGACAAGGCCGATTCCGCCGATATTTTTGTCACGGTACCCGAAAAAGATTTGGTTGCGTCCAACGGAACCATGGTTAGCGATCTTCCGGATTCCCAGCCTGGCTGGCACACGGTTCATTGGCATGAAGGTTACCCCATTACTACCTATTTAATCTCCCTTGTGGTCGGCCCGCTGGCGCATTTTCAAGATTATTATCATTATTCCGCCACCGATTCCATGCTACTGGATTACTATGTTTTCCCGATTCAACTTTACAGAGCGCAGGATATTTTTCAAGAAGTTCCCGATTATTTGGATGCCCTAAGCCATTTTTACGGACCATATCCTTTTTTAAAAGAGAAATACGGCATGGCGCAATTCGGTTGGCGCGGCGGTATGGAGCACCAAACCCTTACCTCCATCGGCGGCGTTTACAAAAGCTGGCGCTTTTTATATGTGCATGAATTGGGACATCAATGGTTCGGTGATAAAGTAACTTGTGCATCATGGCACGACATTTGGCTTAACGAAGGGTTTGCCACCTATTCCGAAGCACTGTATGCCCAATGGGCCGGAGTCGATGAATACCCGCCAGGTATGGATGCGTATCATGCCTATATGGATCGCCTTTTTTATACGGATGACGGGACGATTATTATAACTGATACAACCCGTTTTTCGGAAATTTTCAGCGGTATTGTTTACCACAAAGGAGCCTGGCTTTTACACATGCTGCGCCATGTCATCGGCGACGAGGCCTTTTTTACTTCATTAAGAACTTATTTAAAGGATCCCCGTTGGACGTACGGTTCCGTGCGCACCAGAGATTTCATCGAAACCTGTGAAAAGGTTTCCGGGCGGGACCTACAACCTTTTTTCGATCAGTGGCTGAATTATCCTTTTTATCCCACTTACGAATACGAATGGACAATCAAGCAAACCTCCGGCGGCGTTCAAGTTGAAACGACCATTCGACAGACACAGCAGCAAACCGTTTACACCATGCCTGTTGATTTAAAATTTGTTTTTGCGAACAAACAGGATACCGTTATCACCGTGCAAAATGATAAAATCACTCAGACGTATCATTTTTTACTTAAGCATGAACCGATCCAACTCATTTTTGATCCCGACCATTGGATCTTATCCGAAAATAAGGAAGTCACACCGGCAGCTTACACAAACTTTGCGGAAATCTATCGTGTTTACCCGAATCCGTCTCCGGGCCTCGTAAAGATTGAATTGCGACATTTACTCAATCAAAAAGTAACCGTTGATATTTATGATATTCAAGGCAGGTTAATTCGAACATTGGAAAGCAATGCACAGCAATTTTTTCTGCACACTTATATTTGGGACGGGAAAAATAAAAACGGCCAAACGGTAGCCAGCGGTGTTTACATTATTCGTACCCATGCGGAAGGCATTCCGAGTAGACAGCGGAAGGTGATCATTTTAAGATAGCGAGAAAAGTAATTTTCCGGGTTATTCCGTTTTTAGCGATTGGAAACAAAAGCAATATTTAATTGATTTAAATGAAGTTCGCCTGTTTTTATTATTACCAAATACCCGGAATCTTTGTACCGCAATAAGGACATCGTCCGTTTTTTATTTTCATACTTCTCACGGTAAAGCCGATGCGTTCCACCAATACTTTTCCGCAATGCGGGCAATAAGTATTTTCAGCCGGATTACCAGGAACATTCCCGATATAAACATAGTGCAATCCTTCGGCATCGGCAATGGCCTTGCAGCGTTCCAAAGTAGCAACCGGAGTGGGCGGTAAATTTTTAAGCAGATATTGCGGGAAAAAGCGTGTGAAATGGATGGGCACATCCGGGCCTAAATTACGCATGATCCAACGCGACAGTTCTTTAATTTCTTTTTCGCTATCGTTTAAGGTCGGTACTACCAAATAGACAATTTCCAACCAACGCCCCTGATTGTGAATGGTTTCGATGGCATCCAAAACCGGTTTTAATTCTCCGTGCACCACATCTTTGTAATATTGATCGCTAAACGCTTTTAAATCCACTTTGATGGCATCCACCACTTTACACAGTTCTTTAATGGGTTCCTGTTCGATGTAGGCAGCCGTAATCACCACACTTTTAACGTCTTCCCGGTGACCGGCTTCGGCCGTATCGTACATGTATTCGTAAAAAATAGTAGGTTCGTTGTAAGTGTAAGCAATGGTTTTAGCGTCGTATTCTTTAGCCATTTGCGCAATCTTTTCGGGCGGCATGTAAAAACTGTTTACCTGCTCCGGTGTAACTTGCGAGATTTCCCAATTTTGGCAGAATTTGCAATTCAAATTGCAGCCTGCAGTGGCGATGGAAAAGGCCATGGAACCCGGGTAAAAATGAAACAATGGTTTTTTCTCAATAGGATCCGTATGATAGGTAACCGGCCGGGCATAAACTAAGGTGTAATAAGTGCCGCCCCTATTTTCCCGCACGCCGCAATAGCCTCGTTCGTGATCGTCAATTACACATTGACGCGGACAAAGCTGGCACTTGATCTGTTTATGCTCCAACTTTTTCCAATAACGTGCTTTTCGTACATAGCGATCGTCTTCACCGGATGCGGCAATGACCGAAGCTCCGTCGGACCAATTCAATACCGGTAAGCTCATCACCAGTCCGGCAGCCGAGGCCAGTTTTAAAAACGTACGGCGATCCATGCCTTCTTTTTTCTTATCCGGCCATTGATCAATCATTGAAAAATGTTTGTTCATTGATCACCTCGGTAACGCTTGTTTTGCCTAATTTTTCAGCCGATTAAAATGAACTTTTTTCGTCTTTTCCGGTGCATGACGCCGTTTATTTCGTCGGTAATTCGTTTTTTGGACACATTTCTCTTTTCGATATTTTTATAAACGAAATAACCGACGGCCGCTATTCAACTCATCTTTTTAACTTGCGGTTACTTTAATCGTTTCAATCATTTTCGGGTTACTTTGCCCCAACGCATGCTCGGAATCCGACGCAGTAAAAATGTAAGTAGGTTCCCGTCCTTCTTCTTTCAATGAACGGAATCCCATGGCTTTGCGTTTGCTTTCGATTATTTGCCATCCCGTGTAATCGATAGCCACACGATCCCGACCGACGATGAGCCCGCCAAACTTCCATCGCCATTGAGGCATGTAAGCCGGCCCTCCGTGGTACTGCGCTTCCAACGCATCCACAATGGAAAAACGAACTTTTTGGCGAATCACCGGGAATGCATTGACATCGGCAATGTAGGGATCTCCGACATTCAGATGATATTTGTTCGGATTGTGAATGGCGCCGAATAAATTCTTTAACGAAATGGAAACGCCGGCAATACTGTGATCACGTAACAGGCCGATGTTGATGATGCCGTCACACAAATTGGTTATGGTGCGTGTAAGCAGACTCCCGGCTTGTCCGAAAACGTAGAGTTTGGGAGCAAATCCGACGGCATCATTGCCGAAAACTCTCGGGCCTTTGCCCTTGTAATTAATACGGAAGCCGCCTTCTTCAAGGTCTTTATTCAACCGATCCCAAATAATAATGTCATTGGCCCGAATGCCTGCCTGAAGTAAGCGTTCCACCACAGCATCCACCAGCTCCTTGTGAGTTGACCCATGCCCTGAAAGGCAATTGACTTTAATACCGATGACTTCACCCGGATGAACGATTTTGCGCCAAGCGCGCAACGGAACATCCACATCAAAATAGGTTTGCATGGACAGATCCAATAAATTAAGCAGGCGGTCGCTATCGACATGACGATTGTGAAAGATTTTAGCATCTTGGACAATCACTACACGAGATTTACCCGAGGAAGAAATTCGATCCGAAGGAAGCAAAATGCGCGGCAGCCAAAGTGTGCCGCCAAAAAGAACGCTTTTCTTGAGGAACTTTCGCCTGTCCATAAAAAGCACGATGCCTAAAGTTTTTCTTCTAAATTAAATGAACAACTCGTTAACATCAAATATTAAATGCAATTATTTGAGAAAAGTTTATAAGGTTAAATACCTAATATCATTTTAGGGAAATTTTTGTGTTTCAACCCACCCTCCTTCCCCCTCCCTGCGATCAACGCAGGGAGGGGGAGTCAGAGAGGGTGGGTCAAAACGAATTCATTTTTTACTACAATTTTAGGAGTTAAAGAAATAAATTAAATTTTATGTACCCATTTTGTTTGATTTTCGCATCTAATAAATAATAAAACAGGAGCAATAAAGCGTATGAAGGATTACTATAAAATCTTGGGAATTAAACGCGACGCTTCTCAGAAAGAAATAAAAAATGCGTATCGGCATTTGGCCAAAAAGCACCACCCGGATGCGACCGGTAAAAAAACCGATGAACAATTTAAAAATATTCAGGAAGCTTACAGTACATTAAGCGATCCCGAGAAGCGTTCCGATTATGATGCCTGTTTGGGAGAATCCGTGCGTGTTCGCGTTCGCACCTCGGTTTCCAACAAAGTTCGCTATCAAAAGCGAGGTGGTTTCTCGGTGGAGCCTTTGATTCCTCGCGATAGTAATCAACCCGCTTCATTTTCCGACCCTTTTTCAAACCGTTTTTCCGATGAATTCGATGATTTGTTTGATCGTTTACGGGCTTACCTATTCCGCCGCTTTTTCTCAGATGATGAGGATTTTTTCTTCTAATTCCATCAGAATTAAATTCTCACTTGCAAAACATTTTTTTATTTACAAATACCCCTTTTATGCCTATCTGACCGGCGCTTCCTTTACCTTCGACAGAGCCGTCTGTCAGATTTTCTAACCTTTGTAAAATTTTTCTTAATTCTGTCAAACTGACAAAATTTTAAATCAAAAAATTCGCGCACGAGTAGAATAGATATTTACTTGATTTTATTAGATTTACATATTTGGCACGCCATTTGTAAAATAAATAAGCGAAAACGTTAAATCGAAACAAAGGAGGGCGGAAAAATGTATTTAAGCAGAATATGGCAATTTGATCCGTGGCGTGAATTGGATCGGATTCATGATGAAATGAACCGTTTGTTTTCCAATACGCTCGGACGGAATGTTGCCAGCAGTTATCCGGCCATTAACATTTGGGTTAATAATGACGGCGCTCTGGTAACAGCCGAACTGCCGGGTTTTGATGTTAAAGACCTGGACATTACGGTATTGAATGACGAGCTGCGCATCAAAGGAACTCGTAAAAAACCGGATTTTGGTAAAGACGTACAAATTCATCGTTTGGAATCCGGTGTGGATAGCTTCCAGCGCACCATTCAATTACCCTACGCTGTTGAGAGCGACAAGGTTGAAGCTAAATTCGAACGAGGTGTTTTAACCATTACTTTACCGCGAGCCGAAGCAGACAAACCTCGTAAAATTCAAGTTTCAACCAAATAATTTTGAAAGGAGGTGAGAACTATGGCCGAGAAAAAAACGTTACAAAAACGTAAAACCGAACAGGTAGAAAAAGTCGAAAGAACGCATGATCGCAATGTTTTTATCCCTGTTGTGGATATTTACGAAACCAATGACGAAATCATATTAGTGGCAGAAATGCCTGGTGTTGATGAAAAATCCATCGACGTAACTCTTGATAACGATATCTTAACCATTCGCGGACGGGCCATTGATGAAAAACCCGAGGGTTACGAGCTGGTTTACAGTGAATACGAAGTCGGTGATTTCGAACGTTCTTTCAGCATCAATGAATCGATTGATGTTGATAAAATCGAAGCGCAGTATCACAACGGCGTATTGACGGTCAAATTACCGAAAACCGAACCTGCAAAAGCGAAAAAAATCGAAGTTAAAATTAAATAACATCACTTTGTGAAAGGAGGTGAGGACAATGGCAATCCGTGATTTGGTTAAAAATAACCCGTTGAAAAAAAATATTCCTGTTCGCCGTGAAGATCTGATGAGTCCGTTTTATTCGCTGCAAAAAGAAATCAATCGGATTTTCGATGACTTCATGAGCGATTTGGCTCCAAGCAAATGGTTCGGCGAAGAGGAAATGAGCTTTGTGCCGAGCATTGACGTAAAAGAAAAAGACAAAGAAATTATTGTGAAGGCTGAACTTCCGGGAATGGATGCCGACGACATCGACATCAGCATTTCCGATGATGTTTTGACTTTGCGCGGTGAAAAGAAGGAAGAAAAGGAAGAAAAAGAAGGCGATTACTATCGTCATGAATTAACGTATGGTAGCTTCCATCGTGATATTCCATTGCCGGCTGAAGTTGAAACCGATAAAGTGGAAGCCGAATTTAAGAAAGGCGTCCTGAAAATTCGATTACCTAAAAAACCGGAAGCTCAGCGCAAAGCCAAAAAAATTCAGGTTAAAAGCAAATAATCCGAAAAACTAAATTAAAGAACAAAGGCCGGCACTTGTTATTGTCGGCCTTTTCTTTATCAAAAAGAATTGATTGGAATGAGAAAAATTTTATCTTGTTAAAAAACGGAGGAGAAATGAGTGCCTATGAAAGATTATTATAAAATTTTAGGAGTAAGCCGAAATGCGACGCAGGATCAGATTCGCAAAGCATTTCGCAAGTTAGCTGCTAAATATCATCCCGACCGCAATCCTGGAGACAAACAAGCAGAGGAAATGTTTAAAAATATCAATGAGGCGCATGAAGTTTTGAGTGATCCCGAAAAACGGAAGCTTTATGACCGCTACGGTGAGAACTGGAAACAATTTCAGAATGCCGAACAAGCGGCCGGAGCTCAGGGGCAGTCGCGTCCAGGCGGCGGATTCGGGAAGTCGTACCAATGGGATGACGGACAAACTTATTACGAATGGTCGTATGATGATATGTTTAAAAATCGTGCGCAGGAGGACATTTTCGAATCCATTTTCGGAGGCGGGTTTAATCCTTTCGGCGAGCAGTATAAGAATGTGTACAAAATGCGCGGTCAGGATATAAAGGCCGAATTGGTTATTACTTTGGATGAAGCGTATCATGGTACGGAGAAAATTTTCCGTATTAACGACCAAACCATTAAGCTGAAAATAAAACCTGGTACGGAAGACGGTCAGATATTAAAGCTGAAAGGTAAAGGTTCGCCAGGAATTAACGGCGGCCCAAACGGTGACTTATTGATAACCGTTAAGATCGCCGAACATCCTGTTTACAAACGTAAAGGCGCCGATTTATACGCAGATTTACCCGTGGATTTGTACACGGCTGTTTTGGGCGGAAAAGTAATGTTCAATACTTTTAAGGGTCGCGTTAAAGTGGATATTCCGCCTGAAAGCCAAAACGGTAAAATTATCCGTTTAAGCGGTTTGGGCATGCCGAAAAATGCTTCCAAAACCCAATTCGGTGATTTGTATTTGACACTTAAAGTACAATTGCCGACGAATTTAACGCCCAAGGAAAAAGAACTATTCCGCCAATTGGCAGCACTTAGAAAATAAATTTTCACTCATTTCTCTTCCATTGCATAGGCTTTGAGACATTTAGTCCCAAAGCCTTTTTTGTTTGCGAATTTTTGAGCAAGAGATTCTTGGTTTCGAAAATCTGAGAGCTTATCCCTAACATTTTTAGTAGTTGTTTTATTACTTAACCCATCCCCTAACCGCAAATGGTTTTTCTAAATTTCAAATATTCTTGGTTAGTTTTCAACTCGGTAAATTCCGGATTAAAAATTCGATTTGCGGGTTAACGGCCAAACTTATCACACAATATATTCCATTTTTTATTATATTGCCTTTTCATATTTAAAACAAAATTGCAAACTTTAAAACGATCTTAGGAGAAATATCTTATGGCCACGAATTTAATTCCACCCCATGGTGGTGTGTTAAAACCTTTACTTTTGGAAGGCGAAGCCCGCACACAGGAAATTGAAAAAGCCAAAACGTTACCTCAAGTGCGCATTACTTCACGCGAGACGTCGGATTTGATTATGCTCGGTATGGGCGCTTTCAGTCCGCTAGACGGTTTTATGCGCGAGAAAGATTACAAAACCGTTGTTACTGACATGCTTATGTCTGACGGTACGCTTTGGCCGATCCCCATTACTTTGGCTGTTTCCAAAGATCAGGCGAATTCTCTAAAAGAAGGCTCGGAGATTGCACTGATTGATGACGAAAGCGGCGAATTGATGGCAACCATGCTTATCGAAGAAAAATATGATTATGATAAAAAGCATGAAGCCGTTCATGTTTTTCGCACGGACGATGAAGCGCATCCGGGTGTGGCCAAAATTTACGCCCAACCGGATGTTTACCTGGGCGGCCCGGTTAAAGTGCTGAGTGAATTGCACTATCCGAAAGAATTCAGCGGCTATTACGCACGGCCCGCGGAAACACGCGCGATTTTTGCGGAAAAGGGTTGGAAAACCATTGCCGGTTTCCAAACACGCAACCCGATTCACCGTTCGCATGAATACGTGACTAAGATTGCTTTGGAAGTGAGTGACGGCCTTTTAATTCATCCTTTGGTCGGTAAACTGAAAGCGGGCGATATTCCTGCGGATGTACGCATGAAGGCTTACGAAGTGCTGATTGAAAAATATTATCCGAAAGACAATGTCGTCTTGAAAGTTTATCCCATGGAAATGCGCTACGGCGGCCCCCGCGAAGCGGTTCTACATGCTATTTTCCGTCAGAATTTCGGCTGTACGCATCTGGTTATCGGTCGCGATCACGCGGGTGTGGGCAGTTATTACGGCCCGTTTGATGCGCAAAAGATTTTTGACGAAATACCCGAAGGGAAACTGCATATTAAACCGTTGAAGATCGACTGGACTTTTTGGTGCCACAAATGCGACGGTATGGCTTCCATGAAGACTTGTCCGCACAGCAAGGAAGATCGGGTAATGATCAGCGGTACCAAATTGCGGGAAATGCTGTCTCGCGGTGAACGTCCGCCCAAGGAATTCAGTCGGCCGGAGGTGGTTGATATTTTAATGGACTACTATCAGAAATTGAATAATAAATAAAGACAGGGAGAAATATAATGACCGAACAAAAAGCAACGAATATCGTCTGGCACCCGTCTTTAGTCAAGAAAGAAGACCGCGAAAAACTATTGGGACAAAAAGGCGTTGTCATTTGGTTTACCGGTTTGTCAGGCTCGGGAAAGTCAACATTGGCTCATGCCGTGGAAGAGATGTTGCATAAAATGGGCAAATTAACTTACGTGTTGGATGGCGATAATATTCGTCACGGATTAAATAAAAATTTGGGTTTTTCACCGGAAGACCGCGAAGAAAATATTCGGCGTATCGGTGAGGTGGCTAAGTTATTTGTGGATGCCGGTGTGATTACCATGACCGCATTCATTTCGCCTTACCGTAAAGATCGCGATGCGGCCCGGGCACTGCTGAATGAGGGTGAATTTATTGAAGTTTTTGTTAAAGTTCCTTTGGAAGTGGCGGAAGAACGCGATCCGAAAGGACTGTACAAGAAGGCAAGAGCCGGAGAGATTAAACAATTTACGGGAATTGACGCGCCTTATGAAGAACCGCTGAATCCGGAGCTGCTGGTTGATACCAGCAAATTGTCTTTGGAAGAAAGCGCCCAGATGGTGGTTGATTATTTGAAAGAAAAAGGGATTATCTGATTATGTGATGAAAGGCGGCTGATTGCTATCAGCCGCAGCCGGAATACGTGGCGATTGATAGCTATCAATCGCCATTTTTCGCCATTTTTATTTGATGAGCACCGACCAAACATCGTGCATCCGATTGTGCCTTAAAATAAAGACACCTCCCTTATCACTCCGCACTTTGAAATAATCATACGTGGGCCTGCCGGCCTTAGGGCTTGCTTCATACCAGCGATCCAATATTTCCACCACTTGGTGTATGGCCCCATTGTACTCAAAGCTCAATGGGCGTTCCGCAGGTTTGTAACCGTCATACGTTTTGACGTCCGTTACTTCGAAGATCATTTTCGTTCCAGCCATAACCCCAAATTAGTTGTTTGGCCGATGGAATGCAAACAGTTGATTGTCCCGGAAACGAGATTTAGCCCAAAATAAATGCCCGTTCCCTCCTGCGTGCAAAAGTGCAACTTCCCATCACACCGCTGGTAGCAACCAGCGGCTCCCCTCAACTAAAACATCGCCCTTTTCAGCCCTTTTACCTTCCTGACCTCCTTCGCCACCTTTTCAAACTCAAATCCCACCTGATGCGGCGCATGCGCATCCGATCCAAGCGTCACCGCAATACCATATTCGGCAATCAACGGCAAAAACGACAAATGAGGATATGTTTCCCCGATAGCCTTTCTCAAGCCGGAAGTATTGATTTCCACGGCCATGTTTTTTGCTTTGGCCGCCATTAAAACATCCCGTACCTCCGCCTCATTATGTTTCAGCAACGACGCACCGGGACGTTTAATCAAATCCAAATGACCCAGCACATTAAACAAACCCATCTCAATGCCCCGTTTCACCGCTTGTAAATACTCGGAATAAATTTCATAAATCGTTTTGTCGGGAAAATCGTATTTGAAAACCCATTGACCCTTCGGCCAGTGCGCCAAAAAATGTACGGATAAAATTATAATTTCAAAAGGATAATCCGTTAAAGTCTTTTGTAAAAACGATTCGAACCCATCGATAAAATCCGCTTCAATGCCCAGGCGAATCCTGATTTCCGAATACCGTTTTTGCAGATTCAATACATCGTTAACGTAATCATCCAGTTCATTCAAATCCATGCGATGCGCACGATCAAAACCATTTGGCAAAGGAATGTGGTCGGTAAAGGCAATTTCTTTCAACCCCAAACGAATGGCCTGTTCGACATAAGCCTCCGGTTCGCCCGTGGCATGTTTACAGCGTTTGGTGTGAATGTGGTAATCTTCCGTCCAAAGCACAGCTTATTTCTCCAAACCCTTAAAAAATTCTTGCAGGCGTTTTCTGTCTTGAATATTAAAATCCTCATTTTGCAATAATTTTTCGCTCAGTAATCGGTAAAGCCTTACCGAGAGCTCGTCACTGTTTTCGGACAAAAAATTCAAATGACGACGAATCGAACTCAAATCACCGCGCTGCAAAGGGCCGGAAAGAATCTCATTCAAAGGCCTTTGAGAAAAGTTTTTGGCCGTCTGTTCAACCAAAGGCGCCAAAAGCCGCCCTGCCGTAATATTTTCCAATCCGGCTTGTTTAATTATTTCGGAAGCCCACGCGTACAAAGCCACCTGAAAATTGGCCGACACCACGGCCGCCAAATGGATCGCCTCTTTTTGTGTGCGATTCACGGCAATTATTTTAACTCCGGCAGGCCGAAAGATTTCTTGCAATTCGGATTGAATTTCAGCGTCACCTTGAAACGTACAATAAATGGAATGCCAATGTTCGGCGGGTAAAAGTGGTACATTAAAAGTCTGCAAAGGATGGAAACTACCGACCGATGCCCCCTGCTTGCGAAGCGGTTCGAGTACGTCCGCATCCGTCACACCCGAAGTGTGCACAATACGTTTGTTCTTCAAAGGGAACGATTTCAATGCACGGACGATGCCGGAAATTTGATCGTCACGCACACAAATAAAGATCAGATCGGCATGCGCAAGCGGTTGAGCTGAAAGTTTTTCAAAATAATCTTTTTTCTTTACAACCGGTTCGAAAGACGGATCGTACGGTTTGGGATCAACAACTTGAACTTTGATTTGAGCATGGATTAAAAATCGGGTTAGACTACTTCCCAACTTCCCGAAACCGATAACCAAAGCACGAGGCATTTATCTTTCCCGCATAAAACTGTTTGAACGATTAAAAATGTTCGTCTCCCAAATGCTGATCCATATATTTATCTTTCGGGAAGTAACGCATGTAAACAATATCGCTGAACATAATTGCCTCTTTGGAATAGGGATTGATGTTCATTTCGTAGAACGTATCGTCGATAAAATGGGAAGCTTCCTTCCATGTCTGAATTTGATTCAATTTGCTAATAAATTCGTTAAAAGCTTGTTCATTCTTTTTAAATAGCTTTTTGATGATTTTCTTTCTCGTGCGTCCTTTAATCATATTTTGTAAATCTTCCAAAGGCCCTTCCGAAGCAATCTGCTTGGCCAAATGCTCGGCCAAATCATCGGCCACACGCGACTTTTTAACTTCTTCTTCAACCGGTTCTTCGTAAGTTTCTTCGACCGGTGCCTGTTCTTCTTCCGCTACTTCCGGTTCCGGCTCCGGAGCCGTCGTTTGTTCGACTTCCTCATAGGTTTCGGCAGGCTCTTCTTCGTAGGTGTACGTAGGTTCTTCCGACGGCGCGGGTTCCGCCTCGGCTTCGACCGTTTCTTCCTCGGCAGGTTGTTCTTCCGCATGCTCTTCTTCAAAAGTTAATTCCGTCTCCTCTTCCGGCTCCTCTTCCTCTTCGGTTTCTTCCTCCTCTTCTTCTTCCTCTTCCTCCGGAATCTCTTCTTCTACCGGCACCTCGGTCGGTGTTTCGCCCACATCAATATCGTCAACAGGCACTTCAATGGCCTCGTCTTCCAAACTTTCGATCTGATCAAATTCCACTTTCTCTTCCGGTGCTTCTTCGGGCTGGGTTAAGCGGCCGAACAAAATGCTTTCGATCATATCAAAAGAAAGTTCATTCAACTGAATTTCTTTCTGCGCCTGCTCAATTTTTTCCACCAGGTCATTCAGGTTGCGATCACGCAAAGCGGCGTAAAGCACATTGACCGGTAGCGATGTCACCTTGGTTCCCTGAGCCTCGCTTAAAAAATTCATGATCGTCTTCAAGGCCTTCAGGGTCATCTCCACCCGATTCTCGCCGAAAACTTTCTCATCGATTTTATTGAGCAATTCGACAAATTGGTCTTGCGAAATGGTTTTCAAATATTTGGTATTGAAATATTCAGAAATGGCTTCTTTGTAATATTCAAACTGGAAAAAATACTTCAGCGTATCGTAAACTTCAATTGTTGAAATAATCGGTCGATCTTTAAACAAGAATTGCGTTAAAGTGCGGTGCGGTTCAATCACAAAATTCATCTGCAGTTTAACCGCACGTTCCAATAATTGATTAAATTTGGGAATACTAAACTGGGCGGTTTGCTTCAGCAAGTCAAATATTTGGTCAATCAGAACCCGAATCTCAGGCAAATCGTAATTAAAGCGATCACTGCTGGTGAACTTCTCCTCTTCCTCACGAATCCAAAGTTCCACTTCCTGATCAAAAAAATGTTTAATCGATTGCGGAATGTCCAACGTCATCAAATAGGCCAGCGGTACATTCGTCATCTTATCATCGGTTAAAACCTTTTTACGGATGCGTTCAATAAAGACATCAATAATTTCATCTAACATGATCTAATCCTTTATTCTTTTTTCTGCTAAAATACGGTTTATCCCGTTTAACAGCAAGCCCAAAAAGCACTTATTGCCCCATTATTTGCAACCACACCTGCCGGTGCCGAGGGCCGTCAAATTCACAAAAATAAATCCCCTGCCACGTACCGAGTTGCAAACGACCGTTCTCAACAAGTATCGTCTCCGAACAGCCGAACAAAGAAGATTTAATGTGTGCGGCCGCGTTGCCTTCCAAATGATGGTAATGATCATCAAACGGAATCACCTTATTAATCTCGTACAAAATATCGCGTTTAACGGAAGGATCGGCATTTTCGTTGATGGTTACCGCCGCGGTCGTGTGCGGGACAAATACCGTCACCATGCCGTTCTGCACACCGCTTTCATCAACCGCCTGTTGCACAACCGAGGTAATATCCAGCATTTGAGTTCGATCGCTCGTACGCACGCTCACTTTTTTCATGTTTATCTTACCTCCCGATTATTTAATTTACGAAGAATATCTTATTGGCTCGTTCATCTTTAATACATCCCTGTCTCACTACAACTATGGCCTTGGGTAATTTCCTATCATTACGCCTACTCACTCCCGCAATCAACGGGCAATTACCATCAAACCTTTTTGCGTCCCCCTATGTGAGAGATTACAAAGGGTAGAAAAACCAAGCAAGCCAATTTCGCTTTAAATGAAATCGGCCAAAAGAAAAAATCTTTAATATGGAAATAAAATAAGCCTCAATCGCCCTTCTTAAACTCTTCGGGACGGGAGAGAACGGCTCACGTCTTCAGCTTTTTCTTTTTGGCCGCCGGAAATAAAACATTATTTAAAATCAAACGGTAACCAGGCGAATTTTTATGCAAGCTCAAATCGGTCGGCGGGTCGCCCACCCGATGGGTGTAATCTTCCGGATCGTGTCCGCCGTAAAAAGTAAACGTACCTTTGCCCAAATTGCTGTGAATGTATTTGACTTCATCCGTGCCTTCAATCTTACCCATAATCGTCACATTGGGCTTAATCAGCTCTTCACGAAACATAGTTGTTTGCCCCATGAATCCTTTGATCACATTCACATGATCCTGGGTTAGCATGGTTGGTACGGGATCGTATTTGGCCGAAAATTCAAACAACGTAAAATAATCCGTTTCCGGATCGCGTACCCGCGGCATGTAACTGGGCGGCACGTCAATGTTTGAAAATTCGTAAATCGAAGGGTCTGTAATCAGTTTAAAATTCTGAAAAGCAAAGGTTTGACTGAAATCCAATTTTTTTTGGTAGTCGGGATCGATGCCGTCGCCGTCAAAAACCGGAGCGCAAATATCCGTGTGCTGCGCGGCCAGGGCAATATCCAAAGCATCCGTGGCCGAGCACATGGCAAACAAAAACCCGCCGTTTTTCACAAAACGCCGAATCTCCACCGCAACCGCCGCTTTTTCCTTGCTCACTTTTTTAAAGCCCAATTCATGCGCCAACTTTTCAGCTTCCATTTGCTCGCGAATGTACCACGGCTGATTGTGAAACGCCGCCCAAAACTTCCCGTACTGCCCTGTAAAATCTTCATGGTGCAAATGCAGCCAATCATATTCCGAAAGCTTGCCGTCCAATACCTCGCGATCGTAAACCTTGTCGTATTTGATTTCGGCATAGTCCAGGGCCAGCGTTACCGCATCGTCCCACGGCAACGAGGTGGGCGGAGTGTACACGGCAATTTTAGG
>JALWEA010000411.1 GCA_027039465.1 Calditrichia bacterium
TTCCCGTGGTTGAAATTATTCCGCAGCACGAAGTTTTTGACTACGATTGCAAATACAAAAACGGTCTGAGTAAATATCAGGTACCGGCCGAGTTGGATGAAGAAACGGCGCGTTTGGCTCAAAAAATCGCCTTAAAAGCACACAATGTGCTGGGTTGCTACGGTTATTCTCGTGTTGATTTAAGATTGTCCGAAGACGGCGAACCCTATGTTTTGGAAGTGAATACCTTACCCGGTTTGACCGATCACAGTTTGCTACCCATGGCTTGCGATCATGCCGGGATTAACTACAATGCCATGATTGAGATGATTGTGGAAGAAGCTATTAATAAACCGAAATTACCAACCGTCTAATTTGAGGTTACGTCATGGAAAAGTTGGTTGTTTACAATACAATGTCGCGTAAAAAAGAAGTTTTTGAACCTTTACATCCGGGTTTCGTGGGTATTTACGTTTGCGGGCCGACGGTTTACGGCCATGCTCATTTGGGCCATGCCAAAAGTTACATTAGTTTTGATGTGATTATCCGTTATTTGCGTTACATCGGTTACAAAGTACGCTACGTGCAGAATATTACCGATGTGGGGCATTTGGTTTCCGATGCGGATGAAGGAGAAGACAAAATTGCCCGTCAGGCGCGCATTGAGCAACTGGAACCCATGGAAATTGCCGAGCACTACACGCGTAGCTATTTCGAAGACATGGATGCGTTGAATGTGCTGCGTCCCGATATTTCGCCTCGGGCTTCGTGCCACATTCCGGAGCAAATTGAATTGGCACAGCGGCTTTTGGAAAAAGGCTACGCCTACGAAGTAAACGGAACCATATATTTTGATGTTACCAAATTTAAGGATTACGGCAAACTTTCCGGACGTAAATTGGAAGAGCTGATGGAAGCCGTGCGTATTCAGCAAAATCCGGAGAAAAAACATCCGGCCGATTTTGCCGTGTGGAAACGCGCCGAACCGGGACACATCATGCAATGGAATAGTCCTTGGGGTAAGGGGTATCCTGGTTGGCATGCGGAATGTTCGGTTATGTCCACCAAGTATTTGGGGCAGCCGTTTGATATCCACGGCGGCGGACTGGAAAACGTGTTCCCGCACCATGAGTGCGAAATTGCCCAAAGCGAGGCCGCTTACGATAAACCGTTCGTTCGCTATTGGTTGCACAATAATATGGTAACGGTTAATGGTCAGAAAATGGGAAAATCATTGGGCAATTTTATTACCATTAAAGAAGCGCTTAAAAAATATTCCGCGCTGGCCATTCGCTATTTTGTGCTTTCCAGTCATTACCGTTCGCCGTTGGATTTTAGCGATCAGGCATTGGATGCGGCGGAGAAAGGCGTGGCCCGTTTTCATCAAACATTCGTGCGCCTGCTGAAAACAAAAGCGGGCAAAGTGGGCAAGGACGCGGCTTTTGAAAAAGAGATCGAAACCTATCTGCGCCGTTTTAAGGACGAAATGAATGATGATTTTAATACGCCCAAAGCATTGGCAACTTTGTTTGAATTCTTAAAAGCGGTCAACAGTTGGTTGGACAAAGGCGAGACCGTAACGGAAGAAACTCTGCAAAATGTTATTAAAGCGCTGGAAGAAACGGCGGGAACCGTGTTGGGATTGTTGCCCAAAGACTATGCCGAGCTTTTAGGCAGCGCACAGGGTGATTTGGACGGCATCATGCAAATTTTAATAGATGTGCGTGCCGCATTGCGCAAGGAGAAAAATTTTAATCTGGCCGATGAAATACGCAATCGTTTAAGCGCATTGAATATTGAATTGAAAGACACGCCGCAGGGTACGGTGTGGGAAATGAAAAAAGGTTAATGCGGGCATTGGGCAAATGTCCGCTTTTACTTCTATTTTAGAGGTTAAATGTTTTTTTGAACTTTTTTAATAATTGTTACCTTCCAAATTCTTTTTTAATTTTTCAATTTCTCTGATGGGTAGCTTGGTAACTTTAGCTACAAATTCCACGCTGGAACCTTCTTTCAACAGTTCAATTGCGGTTTTTAAGATACCTTTTTGCATTCCTTTTTGAAGGCCTTTATTCTCCCATTTCTTGCGCATCTCGATTAAAGTTTCGACAATCATGGTATATTCACTCCCTTCACTAATTATTTCCTCAAAATTTACTTCGGTCTTGGTGGTTCGCTTAAAAAGCATTTCTAACCAATCGCCAAAGCGAGCCAACAATTCCTTGTCCATCTCGGACTTGACAATCTCTACGATCTCTTTTAAAACGCTGTCCAGTTCGTTTTCGTTTCGTGCATTCTCCAAAAGGAAAATGGCCGAAACCAGATTGTTGCGTAATTTGATCAAACTGCGTTTACTAAAACTTCCAATGTCAATGGCAAAGTATTTAAAGCGAATCAAATATTCCCGCAATGACGGATCGACCAATTCGATCATCTCTTGCAGGCTCCTGGCTGCGTTCCAGCGCTGTTTGCCGTTGTAAAGCAGCAATGGAAAAACAACCGGCAAGCGTTTGTTCTTTTCCTTGGCAATGCGTTCCGCGTAGAAATTTAAAATATAACTGGCAAAACGCAAGGCCATGGTTTTATCAACGGCGGATTGGAATTCCAAAAGCAAGTACAGGTAAACTTCGGAGCCTTGTTTGAGCGGCAGTTTCCAAATAATGTCCGCTTCTTTTTTCTTGAACAGGCGATCGATAAAGCTGACCGGTTCCAGAGTAATTTTGTCAAAGTCCACCCGTTCCACCCATTTCAGGCGGACGAAGCCCTGCAAAAGGTGTTTAACAAAGCCTTTATGGCTAAATAGCTTTTTATAGGAACGATCGTAGAAATCTTTGATCGCATCGCTTTTTCGTGCCATATTACCAATTTATAATTTCAATTGCGAATGTCAAATTTTTGTAATTGAGCCGCATATAATTCCATTAAAATATTCATTCGGAAAATAAATCCCGAACTTGCGCTTTGAACCGATTGCCTTCGGTTTTGCTTCCAATCTTGTTTTTACCTATTTTTCTTTAAAGAAGCATAAAATACGTTTTGGAGGACGTTTGGATAATCAGGCATGGGCAGATCGCATCATTAAACGGTTCGATGCTTCATTCAGACATCGCTGGGAACTATTTGATCAACAAATTAAAATACATCTGAATAAAAACACCACTTGGTTGGACTTGGGTTGCGGCGATAACGCCTCGGTTGCGGAATTCGCTTCATTGGCCCGATATGCCGTTGGTGCGGACTTAATCCGCGTTGAACGTGTGCACCTACCTTTCGTGCAGGCTGATATTCGACATCTTCCGTTTGCGGATCAATCGGTTGATCTTATTACGCTGCGTTTTGTGGTTGAGCATTTCCAAAGCGGGCAAGACTATTTTAATGAATTGCATCGGGTGCTTAAACCGAAGGGGCGTGTAATTTTTGTAACGACCAATATTTGGTCGCCTTTTATTTTTTTACCACGGCTTTTACTTCCTTACAAATTAAAACATTTTATGATTACCCGCATCTTTAAGGTTCACGACGAAGATATTTTCCCGACCTATCACAAAGTAAACAGCAAACGGGCGGTTAATAAAATCAGTGGGTTTCGCACTGTACGGTTTGAATACGTTTCCGACCTAAATTACACCAGAAAATGGATGTTTCTCATCTTTTTGTCCTGGCATTTGCTCACCAAGTGGCTGCGATTAAAATCTTTACGTACTAATATTTTAGCGGTTTTGGAAAAAGATGTTTAATTTCGATGATCGATGCAATTCTATGAAAATATTTAACAATTACAATTTTTTTATTAGCTTAATGCGAAGTTGAAAAAAACGGATGCCGTTTAAATTCTAACATTATTCTAACAAAAAATATTTTATATTTGATTTTTAATTAAAAACAGGAGAACATAAAATGAGAGCCATTGCCAATCTTTTCCGCAGTTCGCCGTTCGCGCCGTTGCAAACACACATGGAGCGGGTTTCCCAATGCGTGGAAAAGCTGGAATTGCTGTACGAAGCGCATACCAAAAGCGATTACGAGCAGATTGAAAAATTGACGGCCGAAATTTCCGAAATGGAACATTTGGCGGATCTTACCAAGAATGAAATCCGCAATAATTTACCGCGCGGTATTTTTCTGGCCATCAATCGGGCGGACTTGTTGAACATTCTGTCATTACAAGATACCATTGCCGATAAGGCGGAAGACACAGCCATTTTGTTCACGATGAAAAAACTGGAGCCGCTGCCCGATTTGGCGGAAGATATGAAAATTTTTGTTGAAAAAAATATTGAATCGGTAAAGGAAGTGCATCTGATTCTCAAACAGTTGGATGAATTGATAGAGACTTCTTTCGGCGGTAAAGAAGCGCAATTGGTAAGCGAGATGGTGGATCGCGTTGCCGTTATCGAGCATGAAGTGGATTTGATTCAAGTGAAATTGTTAAGAAAATTGATTTCTTTGGAAGATAAAATTTCTTATGCCACCTTTTACTTGTGGACAAATATTTTTCAGACAATGGCCGCTTTAAGCAATACATCGGAAAAGCTGGCCAACAGAGTTAGAATGGTTTTGGATTTGCGATAGATTTTGAATAGGATGATTTGCTTGGAGTAATAAATGGGTATTGAAACAATTCTATTAATCATCGCTCTGGCTTCGGGTTTGTACATGGCCTGGAGTATCGGGGCGAACGACGTAGCGAATGCCATGGGTACATCGGTTGGCTCCAAGGCGCTAACCATTAAAAGGGCTGTAATTTTAGCAGCCGTACTTGAATTTTCCGGATCGTTTTTGGTGGGTTCCCATGTGTCGGAGACCATCCGTAAAGGGATTGTGAGTCCGCAATTATTTACGGGCCATCCTATGGATCTGGTTTACGGGATGATCGGGGCATTACTGGCTGCGGCGATCTGGCTGCAATTTGCCACTTATTTTGGCTGGCCGGTTTCAACGACGCACTCCATTGTCGGTTCGGTTATCGGATTCGGTGCGGTTGTCGGCGGTATTCATGCCGTGGAGTGGGGGAAAGTCGGTTCCATCGTAGCCAGTTGGGTTGTTTCGCCGTTGTTAAGCGGTACTTTGGCCTTTATCGTTTTTAGCTTTTTAAGAAGGCAAATTTACTATCAGGACAATCCCATCCGACAGGCCAAAAAGCTGGTGCCGCCGTTGGTATTCCTGGTTTTCGTTATTTTAACTTTAGCTATGGTTTTTAAAGGTTTGAAAAACCTCCATCTTAATCTCGGTTTTGGCCATGCTTTGTTGGTGGCTTCGATTGTGGGATTGATCGCGGCGATTGTCAGTCATTATATTGTGCGAAACATCAAAGAAGAAGTACCTGAAACCACCACTGAAGAAGTCAAACAACCGGCCGGTGTGATTAAAGGAATCGATCGGGCAATCAGCCATTTGAGCAAAGCGGTTTCGGCTTCCAAGGGTGAGTTGAAATTTGAGTTGTCATCGATTTTGGAAGATTTAAAGGCCGCCAAAGACGCAGCGCACATTCACGCCCAGGTCGAACGAAGCAGTAACGAATATCGTACGGTGCAAAAAATCTTTGCTTATCTGCAAGTTCTAAGCGCATCGTTTGTGGCTTTTGCTCATGGCGCCAATGATGTGGCCAATGCGGTGGGGCCTTTGGCTGCAGTGGTCTCAATTTTGGGCACAGGCATTGTTACCATGAAAGCTCAGGTACCGTTGTGGATTTTGGGCCTTGGCGGCGTGGGTATTGTCATCGGTTTGGCCACCTGGGGCTGGCGCGTTATGGAAACCATTGGCAAAAAGATCACGGAACTGACTCCCACGCGCGGTTTTGCCGCCGAATTCAGCGCGGCAACAACCATTGTATTGGCCTCGCGTCTCGGTTTGCCGATCAGTACGACCCATACGTTGGTGGGCGCTGTTTTGGGCGTCGGGCTGGCGCGTGGCATCGGCTCTCTGAATTTACGCACGGTCAGTGATATCGTGATTTCCTGGGTTGTTACGATTCCGGCCGGAGCAGCCGGAGCGATTATCATTTATTATATTTTGAAGGCGATTTTCGGATAAAAGCGTTTAGAATTTTCATTATTTTTTAATCAAGGGGCGGTTCGTTTTCGGGCCGCCCTTTTTTGCCGAACGGGGAGAGGGTTAAGGGCGTAAGGGTTGATCGGTTAAATGGATGAACAGGGAAGTCGTTATTCGTGTATCCGTTATTCGTTAAGCGGGAATCATTGTTTGAGCAGCCGGTGATGCGTAAGCTCAACTTTTGCAAATAATTAAACAAAAGAATTGCTTCGCCTCGGTTGGAATGGGACGTACGCTAAGTTATGATGTAAACTTAAAACTTGAGTTGAAGGCGTATCCCATGTTAACTTTCATTTGATGCGAAAAATTCCTTTCCCGACAAAATATTTGCCTTCCGTAAAAATGATGAGTACAGTTGATTAACAGTTTTGTTAACTAAATGTACTCATGAAAACACTAAGAATTAAAAATTTAAATAAGCCCTATTTCAATCTGCGCGACTTATCGCGCGTTTTAAACATCAATTTACCTTCGGCTAAGGTCACGGCCTCGCGATATGTAAAAGCCGGATTGCTCATCCGTTTAAAACGCGACCTTTACGTTTTAGCCGAACGATGGCCTTATTTGTCTTTGGAAGAAAAATTTCGCTTTGCCAATTTAATTCAGACGCCATCATACATTTCATTGATGACAGCGCTTTCTTATTACGAAATTTCAACCCAAATTCAGCGGGATTTTATTGAGTCCATCGCCCTTAAACGCACCAAACAAATTACCGTTCGGGAAACGGTTTTCAATTACAGTAAAATTAAACCGTCCCTTTATTTCGGTTTTGTGCGTAAAGAAAATTTCTTCATCGCCGAGCCTGAAAAAGCCCTGCTCGATGCCCTGTATCTGATGTCTTTGAAACGCTACACCCTGGATTTGGCTTCCATTGATTTCAGCAAATTCGACAATCAAAAAATAGAACAAATTTCGGAAGCATTTCCGCCGGTTGTAAAAAAGATGGTCATGCGCTATGAATATTCTTGAACAACATGAAATTTTTGAAATGGAAATTTTGGATCGCTTTAAGCGTTCGCGCCTGTTGGAATCATTGATTTTTGGCGGCGGCACCATGCTAAGGCTGTGTCACGAGCTGCCTCGTTATTCGGCGGTTTTGGATTTTTGGAAATTAAAAGTTTTAGATGATCGGGAATTGATGCAAAAGCTTATCCGCATATTTGAAAACGATTACGAAATTACGGATTCACAAATCAAACATTTTACAATTCTCGTGGAATTGCGCTCCGGTCGTTTTCCCAAACGCCTTAAAATTGAAATTCGCCGTGAACACAAAGCCTGGGATTATGAAGAGAAGATCGCCTTTTCACGTTTCAGCAATAAACAGGTTTTATTAAAAGCCCATACTTTGCAACAAACGATGAATAATAAAATAGAAGCTCTGATGCAGCGCAATGAAATTCGAGACGCCTTTGACATCGAGTTCCTTTTGCGCAAGGGCCTGTCTTTACCGGTCTTGGCAAAAGAACAGGTTGAAACATTGCAGAAGAAATTAAGAAAATTTAAACCGAATGATTTTAAAGTTACTTTAGGCTCCGTATTGGAATCGGAATGGCGGCAATATTACGTCAGCAACGGCTTTAAGCTTTTGGAAGAAAAATTAACGGCCATGGTTTAAGGTTAGGCAATCGCTCTGAATAAATTTCCCGCTTCATTGTCGAGCTCCAAAATATTTGTAGAAAATCCAATTGTAAATTTCCTTCCTATTCATTGAAATAAAGCAGGATAATTTTTGCCGAAGTCGGGTAGTAAGCGCAGGCAAACGCCCAAGTTAGCCTACCAACAGGACAGCTTTGTAATGATAAAATCACAACCCGTTTAAATCATCATTAAATATCTTTTTTCCCGCGCAGGGAATTTTTTCATTTCGCTTACGGTTTAATCATTTAGTTATTAAGCAAAACGTAAAATCAAAAAGGAGAACGGATTATGAGTAACTCAACAAACAAGCAGAAACGGTCAAAGAAATTGATTAAATTTGCTACGGGTAGCGCCTTAATGGGCGCCATTATCGGAATGGGCGGCCTGGGATCGCAGGCAACGGCCGGAAACTATTCCGTTATGGGATCGGGTTCTGAAGTGCGCGAAGCTTTAAGCACGATCAATTCCCTGCAAAAACCGGCCGAATTGGCCTGCGGGGCAACGGAACACAAGACGGACAAAGATACCAAAGCAACCGAAGCCAAATGCGGCGAAGGTAAATGCGGAGCCAAAGATAAAAAGGAAGCGGTAAAGAAAGCCGCGACCAAAGAGGCAAAGGCCGTTAAAAAGTCAGCTGCCCAAAAAACCGAATCCAAAATGAGCGAAGGCAAGTGCGGTGAGGGCAAATGCGGCGGAGATATGAAAAAAGAAGCTGCTAAAAAAGCGGCAACCAAAGAAGCCAAAGCGGTTAAAAAATCCGCTGTAAAAAAGACCGATTCTAAAACGACCGAAGCCAAATGCGGCGAAGGCAAGTGCGGAAGCTGATTGAATTGGCAATAAAAAACGGCCGGCTTTGCGCCGGCCTTCATTTTAAATCTTGGAGAAAAAATGTTTAATGGTGCGGGATTAGGTTTAAGAAGAGTGTTAACCGAAGATTTGGTTAACCTGCAAACCAACCGTCCGTCTTTTGTGGAATTTGCTCCCGAAAATTGGATGGGCATGGGCGGCTTTTGGCGCAAACAGTTGGAAAAGGTTGCTCGGGAATATCCGCTGGTGTGCCACGGCTTGTCCCTGTCGCTGGGCAGTGATGATGAGTTGGACTGGCAATTTTTGAAGCAACTGAAGCGTTTTATGAATGAATTTAATGTGCTTCATTATTCGGAGCATCTGAGTTTCAGCAAATGTCAAAATGCCCACTTTTACGATCTGTTGCCCGTCCCGTTCCGCGAGGACGCCATTAAACATGTGGTTAATCGCATCAAACAGGTGCAGGATTTTTTAGGGCGCAAAATTGCCATTGAAAATGTGAGTTATTACATCAGCGTTGCGCCGGAAGTTGATGAAGCCGATTTCATCCGCACGATCGTAGAAGAAGCGGATTGCCATCTTTTGCTGGATGTGAATAACGTATATGTCAATGCATTTAATCACGGCTACGATGCCAAAGATTTCATTCGGCGCCTTCCTTTGGAACGCGTTAGTAATTTACATATCGCCGGTCATGAAAAGGTGAGTCCTGATTTGATCATCGATACGCACGGACAGCCCATTATTGATCCGGTGTATGAATT
>JALWEA010000412.1 GCA_027039465.1 Calditrichia bacterium
TCGATTTGATTTACGCTTTGCCTGGGCAGACAAAGGCCGCTTGGCAAGCTTCTTTGCAAAAGGCGGTGGAATTGCAACCGGAGCACATTTCGGCTTACAATTTGATTTTTGAAGAAGGAACGCCGTTTTTCAAACGCAGGCAGGAAGGTATTCTGCGGCAAAAAAGCGAAGACGAAGAATTTGATTTTTTCATGTTAACCAACGAATTTTTAAGTGCGCACGGATATCCGGCTTACGAAGTTTCCAATTATGCCCGCAGCCCGCGATTTTATTCACGGCACAATTACAAATATTGGCAGCATGTTCCGTATTTGGGATTCGGGCCGTCGGCGCACAGTTTTTGGCAAAGAGAGCGCAGCGCAAATGTACGTTCATTGCATCGGTATTTGTCGGAGCTGAAAAAGGGACAATTGCCGATTGCATTCCGAGAAACGATTGATTTGAAAACCGAAGAATTCGAACACATCTTTTTGCGATTGCGCACCTACGAGGGATTGGATGCGGATTATTTTAAACAAAATTTTGAGCGATCTTTTTCCGAAGCTTATCGTTCAACCATTGAATTGTTACTTTCAAAAGGATTTGCCGAATGGGAGAACGCTTATTTTCGCCTGACCAAAAAAGGAATGGCTGTTTGCGATGAAATTCTACCGTTATTTTCATAAATCATTGTGGATGATTGTTTTTGTTCTGGGCTTTGCCTTACTTGCTCGGGCTCAGCAATCGAGCAGACAGCAACGCATAGCCGATTTTCTGAAAAACTCCGGCAATTACGAACAGGCTTTGGCCCTTTATCTGAAAGCCTACCACTCCGGCAAGCAAAATTTTATTCTGATCAATAACATTCAGGATTGCTACGAAAACCTTAAACGATATCCGGAACTGATCAATTTTTTGAAAGAGGTTATTCGCAAGAATCCCGGGAATTTGGATTACCGCGTCAAATTGGGGCGAGCCTATTATTTGAACGGGCAGCCGGAAGAAGCGTTTGCTCTTTGGGATTCCTTGCTGAAAACCTACCCGAAAAATATTTATCTTTATCGTTCGTTGGGCGCCAACTTAATTCAATTGCGGCTTTACGACCGGGCGATTAAAGTGTACCGGGCGGCCATCGAAAATATTCCCAGGCAAAAGAGTTTGTACCGCGAAATTGCCATGATTTACCGCGCGCAGCTTGATTATGCGCAGGCGCTGCAAAATTATTTGAATTATTACAAGGCGTTTCCTTCGCAATTCGGTTACATTCGTTCGCAAATTATTGCCATGAGTTCGGATACCTCGGCAATTAAACCGATGATTCGCGTGTTGCAGAAATATCAAAAGCATCACCGGGAATTGCTGGGTGTGAACGAATTATTGGCCGATATGTTTTTACGCCAAAAGGATTTTAAAGCCGGGTTTAATGTTTATCTTTCTCTTTACAAAAAAACGCACGAAAGCAACTATTTGTACCGCTTTGTCAATAAGGCGGCCGATGCGCAGGCCTACGATTTTGCCGTTAAAGCGTTAAAAATTTTGGTAAAGGAAGTGCCCGATCGGAGGCACAAGGAGATGTTTCAACTGGAACTGGCGCGCAATTACCACAAGTGGGCGCAACAGTTGGCGCGGGAGGGCAAGGAAAAAGAAGCCTTCAAAACAATAAAAAAGGCCGAGCAATTTGCGGATGATTTAATTAAGGTTAAACCGCGCTCCGGCTATTGGTGGGCTGCGTGCGAATTAAAAGGCGATTTGGCCTTGCAGTATTATCAGGATGTGGATCAGGCAATCGATTGGTACCGGAAGGTTCTGACTACCCATATTGATTACCGCTACAAAGATCGGGCGCGGCTTAAATTGGCTCGCTGCTTTTTGATGAAGGGTAATCTGCAACAAACCATGCACATTTTAAATCAAATTCGGTCGCCCAAATACGATAATTTGGTACGGTTTAAAAAGGCCGACCTTTTGTTCTACGAGGGGAAATTGCAGCAGGCTAAACAGGCGTTCGAAAAACTTTCGCACACTTTGGCGCCGGACGATTCGTTGGCTAACAATGTTTTGGCGCGTTTATTACTTTTGAACCACAGTGCGCAGGATTTCGCGGTTTTGGCGCAATACGGTCGCGCGGAGCTGTTGATTCGGCAAAACAAGCTTTCCGAAGCGGCGCGCATCTTTGAAAATCTGAGTCGGATGCATTCGGAATTGAGCGCGCAATGCGGGGAACAAGCGGTTAATTTGTTCATTAAATTAGGAAAATTCGAGCGCGCCGAAGCTTTAATTCAACAAATAGAAAAAGAATATCCGGATTACGTCAACAATGATCGATTGTATTTTTTACTGGCTTCGGCCCAGCAAAGGCAAAAACGGTGGAAAGAGGCCTTTGCTACCTACGAGGTTTTAATCGGTAAATATCCGGACAGCTTCTATTTGGAGCAGGCTAGAGAAAATGCCCGAATGATTCGTGAACATTATTTGAAAGCGCAGGTGGAGTAGATGAAACGCATTGCCAAATGGTTGCTGCTTATTTTTATGCTCGTGAACGGGGCGTGGGCGCAGTACATTTTAATTCCCATGGATTTGAGTCAGACCGATCATTTAAAAGCGTATGGTATTGCTTATTGGGTGCTGAAGCAAGGCATTAATGTGGAATGGCTGCTTAATTATCGCGGCGGTTCCTTCTTGTTTACGGATACGAAAGCGTTTCGGGACGAATGCACGTTGCGCGGAGTGCGTTTTGAGTTGAAAAACGGAGCGCAGGTCAATCAAATTTACGCCGAGATCGAGAACCACAATATGGATCGGGTTTTGTTGGAAAAGGCACCTAAAATTGCCGTGTACACTCCGCCCACCTCGTTGCCGTGGGACGATGCGGTAACGCTGGCCCTGGACTATGCCGAAATCAAATACGACAAGGTTTACGATCGCGAGGTATTGGACGGCAAGCTTT
>JALWEA010000413.1 GCA_027039465.1 Calditrichia bacterium
CATCTGGAAAATACTTTTTCTAGGGCTTCAATTATTAATTCTGTTTTTACGTTGGAAAGCGTTGCAAACAGTCTTTTAGAAAAATATGATATTAAAACAAATTTTCCTAAAGAAGCGGATAAAATAGAAAAATATTCAACATTAGATAAATATAATTTCATTTTAAATAATTACTATAATGGAGATTCATTAAACAGAGGTGATAAAAAAATACAGATAATTGCTGACTTAATTTCCATTCGTAATAAATTTGTCCATGCCAGATCAATAAAATTCAAATCTAATATTTTTGATTATGCCTTTAGAGAAGAAGTTCATTATGAGCAAAGTAATATTTCAAAAAGTCAATTTTTAAAACTTCCACTTTCACCAAGATATTGGGATAAATTGTATTCGAAAAAAGTTTTGGAAAATACTATTGAATTTCTCAATTTGTTTCTTATTGATAAATGTAAGTTTAGCTTAAAGGAAATAGAGCAAATGCTTTTTAGTACTTTTGACAATGAAATAATATATGATTATATGCACATAAATTTTTTAAAATTAGCATATAAACAATTTAATATAAAGATAAAATTTTTAAATCCAGAGTATGTTTGATTTTGTGAATAAATTTTATTTATTAATATCTTATATGAATTTTATTTTGTTATTTTCAATTGAAGGAGATTTTTTTAATGCAGGCACGTGGCGAATGGAGTTCCAAAATCGGTTTCATCTTAGCGGCATCCGGTTCGGCGATCGGATTGGGAAACATCTGGCGCTTTCCTTACATTGCCGGTAAAAACGGCGGAGCGGCCTTTGTTTTAATCTACCTGATTATTGTCGTACTCATCGGTTTGCCCTACATGTTGGGAGAGTTGGCTATCGGTCGGGCCGCCCAAAGAAATCCGGTTGGTGCAATCGAAGCCATTCGTCCCAGATCGCCATGGAAAGGCGTCGGCTACCTCGGTGTGCTGACCGGTTTGGGTATTTTGTCGTTTTACGGTGTAATCGCCGGTTGGACGGTGGGTTATATTTTCAAAATGCTCAGCGGGAATCCGGGAGATTTTGCCACCTTCATTTCCGATCCGGTAAAAGTCATTTTGTTGCTTGCCTTCTTCATTTTAATCACGGCGGGAATCGTTTACGGCGGGGTTTCCGGCGGCATTGAACGCTGGTCTAAAATTTTGATGCCCTTGCTTTTCGTGCTGATGTTGGGTTTGATCATTTATGCCAATACACTGCCCGGTTCGGGCGAAGGCCTAAAATTTTACCTGATGCCCGACATTAGCAAAATCGACGGTTCCGTGCTTTTGGCGGCTTTGGGGCAGGCGTTTTTCTCCCTGAGTTTGGGCATGGGCTTAATGATTACCTACGGCAGTTACGTCACCAAATCCGATGATCTGTTTTCTTCGGCGGGTTACATCGTGCTGTTCGATTCTCTCATTGCCCTAATGGCCGGGTTGATTATTTTCCCTGCCTTGTTCGCCAATCACCAAAGCCCGGAAGTGGGCGCCAAACTTGTCTTTGTGGTTTTGCCGGAAATGTTTGCGCACATGTCCGGAGGGGCGGTGGTCGGTTCTTTATTCTTTCTGCTGCTTTCCGTAGCGGCCTTAACTTCCACCATTTCTCTGCTGGAAGTACCTGTGGCATTTGTCGTGGATGAAAAAAAGATTTCGCGCAAGAAGGTGGTTTGGATCGTGGCTTTTGTTGCCTTCCTGCTGGGCATTCCCTCGGCCCTGTCACAAGGCGCCAATCCGTTCCTGACGCATTTCGGTTTAATTCCTCAACGCTTATCCGATCCTGATTTTTTAAGCCAAATGAGCTTTGTGTTCGGTGATTTTTCGTTGGCTCTGGGAGCGCTTTTGCTGTCGATTTTTATAGGCTGGGTTTGGGGCGCCGATAAGGCGGCTGCGGAAATAAAACAAGGTTCCAAAACTTTTGGCGCCTTTTTTAAGGCCTGGGTTTTTATGATGCGCTATTTCATTCCAGTTGTTATTTTTATTATTCTTTTGAATTTATTCGGCATATTTGATTAGCAATCCGTTTAATACCCAAATAAGATTTCACCTTACTAAAATTCTAAGGATTGGCACTTTTCTTGATTTAGTGCCGATCCTTAGTTATATTGGTTTTTGAAAGTGAGGTGGATTTTGAAGTTAGAATATCAAGATTTAATTAAGCGTTTTGAGAGTAAGAATTACATTACTCTGGATGAATTGTTTCGTTATTACAAATCAAACGAACCCAATATTAAAAGGAATACTGTTTACTGGAGGACACATCAATTAGTAAAAAACAATATAATAAAACGGATCAGTAAGGGTAAATATCAAATACACCCAATAAAAAATTTTTCACCGCCTATTTTTAAACAAGAACGACAAATAAGTCTACTATTACAAAAAGAATTGCCTTTTGTTTCATATTGTATTTGGCAATCAAGTATAATTAATTATTTTTCCCGCCATATTTTACCTCAAGCTTTTACAATTGTTGAAATTGAAAAGGATGCTTTGGATGCTGCTTTTGAACTTATCAAATCAAAATTTCCAATAACTTACAAGAATCCTACTTCGGAGATCATGGAACATTATATTTTAAACCGACCAGACGCGATTGTTGTTAAAAAATTAGTTTCAGAAGCTCCCG
This sequence comes from Calditrichia bacterium, assembly GCA_027039465.1. Classification (GTDB taxonomy): domain Bacteria; phylum Calditrichota; class Calditrichia; order Calditrichales; family Calditrichaceae; genus Caldithrix. Next base: position 2,635 of record JALWEA010000413.1, read on the forward strand.
TCCGGTTAATTCAAGAAATTCCAACGATTTCATTGGAAAAATTTTTGGTTGATATTTATTGCGATAAGCAAATTTTTTATTTTTTGCAAGGGGAAGAACTGTATTTTATTTATAAAGCCGCTTTTGATAATTACACGATCAATGTCAACCGATTATTACGATACGCCTCAAGAAGGAAAAAGAAAGAACAAATATCAAAAATGATTATGTTAATTAACAAATAAATTCATATCAATTATGATATCCGCCGAATCACTAAGTCAACAATGGTACCAAAATTTAACACACAA
>JALWEA010000414.1 GCA_027039465.1 Calditrichia bacterium
GTCCAGGCTCAAGAGGTATCGCAACCCAAAGTTCAGTCGATAATCCGGCAGTATTTCAGCCAGCGTTTTCAAACGCCGGATTCCGCCTTAAAAGTAACCTTCAGACGCCTGCCCGATTTAACACGTTTCGGAAAACAACCGGTTCAATTGCAATGCCGTTCACAAAATCGTCGGCTTAAATTAGGTTATCAAACGGTTTGGCTGCACGTTCTGCGCAACGGGCTCCTTGTGGTCAAATTGCCGGTTACGGTAAACGTGCAAATCAAAAAGAAAGTGGTCGTTGCCGTAACAAACATTCCTTACCGCGAAATCGTGCAAGCCGATATGTTGCGGACGGAAAGACGTTGGATTAAGGACACGGAAATTTTGGAACAAGGTCTCGATGATGCACAGCGGATTGTCGGCCTGGAAACCACACATTTCATTCCGACAGGCAAATTTTTGCTGCGGCGCGATGTGGAGCAGCGCAACGTCATTCGTCCTGGCGACCAAGTGGAAATTTGGGTGCCGGTCGGAAATTTGGTGGTAACGGCAAAAGGCATTGCCCGCAGTGCCGGAAAAATCGGGCAATACATTTACGTAAAAAACATGACAACAGGCAAACGTATTAAAGCCAAAGTGGAATCATCCAATGTGGTGATTGTTGCCAGTGAGGGATCGCTATGAAATTCATGACAGTTTTATTAACCGTTATTTTGGGCGTGAGTCTAAGTAGCGCACAAAGCTTAACATCATTGTACACGGATATCAAGGCACATCAGGTCGGCGATGTGCTTTCCGTGATTGTAGCCGAACGTACCAACGCCAATCGGGAATCCAAAAGCACTAGTCAATTGAATTCGCAAATCGGTATGGAAGCCGGTTCCAAAGGAAATATTGCCGATTTCTTGCCGATTTTCGGCGGCTCGGGCTCGTTCAATTCCAAACATAACGGGCAGGACGGCACCTCGCAGGCGGATCGTCTGACCGGTCGTTTGTCCGTGCGCATCGTAAAAAAGCTAGACAACGGCATGTTCGAAATCAAAGGAGAACGCAAACTGAACGTGAACGGGGAAGAAAACCTGATGAAATTGCACGGCTTTGTTCGCCCGCGCGATATCAGTTCCGCCAACACGGTATTTTCCTACAATATTGCCGACGCCCAAATTACCTATAGCAAAACGGGCCTGGGGCAAAGCATCATCAAAACAAAATCGATTGTCAAATTCATCACCTTTTCGCTGGCCGGGCTCATGGTGGCCGCCAGCACGGGATATTTCATGTTCAAATAACAGGCTGGAATCATGAACTCAATAAAACGCCATTCGATCATTCTTTTAATTTTTTTGATTTTTTTCAGTGCGCATTCTTTGCAGGCGCAGACACGGATTAAAGATATTGTGAGCATCGAAAACGGAAATCGCATTTCATTGATCGGATACGGTTTGGTTGTCGGTTTGGCGGGGACAGGCGACCGACCCAATAGCCGTCGCGGTGCTATTTTTACCGTGCAATCGATCAGCAATATGTTGGAGCGCTTCGGCATTACCGTACCGAGAGAGCAATTGCGCACCCGCAACGTAGCAGCCGTTATGGTTACGGCGCGTGTCCCGGCCTTTAGTCATGTGGGAACGAATTTTGACGTAATCGTTTCATCATTGGGCGATGCCACCAGCCTGGAGGGCGGGGTTTTGTTAATGACGCCATTGCGTGACGGCTCCGGCCAAAATTACGCCGTGGCGCAAGGCCCGATTTCGGTCGGGGGTTACAATGTGGAAACCTCGGCCGGAGAACGGTTGCGCAAAAACCATGCGTTGGTCGGACGTATTCCCAACGGCGGTTATTTGCAAATCGAACCGCCTAATCAAAATATCGATTTGGAAAAGCCCATTTCCTTGCATTTAAACGAACCGGATTTTGTAACGGCCAAGCGCATCGCGCAGGCGATTAATAATTATTTTAGCAGCGATAGCGCCAAAAAGGCGTACGCTCAACCCATCAGTCCCGGGCAAATTCAACTCCGATTTCCCGATTCCACCAAAACGCCGGCCGAAGCCGTTAACTTTATTGCCAAAATAGAAACATTAACCGTGAATGTGGATGTGGAAGCCAGGGTTGTTATTAACGAACGTACCGGAACGATCGTGGCCGGGGGCAATGTGCGGATTGACGAAGTGATGATTTCCCACGGCAATTTAACGATTCACACCATGAGTTCACCGGTTATTTCGCAACCCGCGCCTTTTAGCCGGGTGGGCAGAACCGTGGTGACACGCATTACGCAAACGACGGCTAATGAGAGTCCGGCAAAAACGGCCGTGATCAAGAAAACGACCAGCGTCAGCGATTTGGCTAGCGCTTTGAATACGTTGGGCTTAAAACCCAGAGACATCATTGCCATCTTCCAGGCCATTAAACAAGCCGGAGCTTTGAAGGCCAAATTGATTATTGATTAAAACGAGTTTCGGAATAAAAACCAAAGATTACGGGGAAGCACCCATGGAAATCAGTAAAACGACCTTGCAATTGGGGAAAACAGTTAAACCCGAGCAAAAACCGACGACCGACAAAGAAGATAAGAAGCTCAAAGAAAGTGCCAAGCAATTGGAAGGATTGTTCCTGACGTTTATGCTGAAAGCCATGGAAAAAACGGTGCCTAAATTGGATGATAAAAAGAATTCGAATACGCTGCCTTCCATGATGTTCAGCATGGTTTTAGGGCAGGATATTGCGGAGAAAGGCGGCGTTGGGCTGGCCGATTTTATTTACAAAAATATGAAAGACCACCAGGATAAAAATGTTCAAATCCCGGCTCAAAATTGGATAGATATTATTTCGGATAAATTGATTTCAGGGAGGAATCATGACCAATAAGCAAACAATTTGCAATGACTCTCCATGCAAGGATAAGCTGTATCAGGTT
>JALWEA010000415.1 GCA_027039465.1 Calditrichia bacterium
GGCGAGGGCTACAGCGACTTGATACAGCCACAGAGATGTATGTAATTTTCACATCTTCTTCTCGAGACGGCCCATAGCCCACGGTGCTTTGTGTGTATAAAGCTCAGTCGAAGAAGAGAGGGGGAATGAGGGGGTGAGTCGAACATCGCAAATTAATTTTTCAAATATTTCAGTAAAAAAATAAGAAAGGATCAATTCCTTGAACTATTATGAATGGATCGGTTATCTCGGATCGATATTGGTTGCGATTTCGCTAATGATGAAAAACATTTATCATCTGCGGCGCATAAATTTTGTCGGAGCTGCCATATTCTCTTTTTACGGATATTTGGTTTCGGCCTATCCGGTGGTTTTGTTGAACGGTTTTATCGCTTTGGTTGATCTTTATTATTTAATCCATATAAATAAGGAAAAAGAAAATTTTAGTCTGATGCCCGTTTTGGATGCCACACATCCTTATTTAACGAAGTTTTTGGAGTATTACCAAAAGGACATCAAGAAATTTTTTCCCGAGTTCAACTTCACAAATCTTGAAGGTTTGAAGTGCTTTTTCATTTTACGGAATATGATGCCGGTTGGTATTTTTATCTACGAACGAACACCCGATGATGAAATTGTCATTAAATTGGATTATGCCATTCCCCATTATCGGGATAATAAGAACGGTCGATTTTTAATCTATGCCCAGTCAAAGTTTTTACTGGAACGCGGTGTGAAAAAGATGATCGCCTACAGTTCGGTCCGGGCGCACCAAAAATATCTGCAAAAAATCGGGTTTAAACGTGTGGCGGAAAATAAATTCGAATTAAAAATCCCTGCATCCATTTAAAGGTTGTAAACAATAGTGCATTAAAGAACCCCGCGTTTGCGGGGCTCTTTTGTTAATCCAACCACTTAATCAGATGCGTATCGTGCTTGTGCAATAGCACCGGATTGTAAGGAATGACGCGCACATGAAAAAAATAAGCGCCGTCATTTTTGGCCCGAATCGTCAATCCGTATTGGTAGGTTCCGTCATCCAGGGCCTTAATTAAAGGCATCTTAAAAACTTCCATGTTTTTAAATGTTTCCAATGCATCCTGCCTTGCCATGACCAATTCAACGCTTACCTCATCCGGACTCAATCCGCCCAAATTGGCAATAATATTAATCTCGCGCTCTTCGCCCGCACTAAAAATCCGATTCTCGGAACCGTTCGGTTTTATTTTTAATTGAATATTCGGCCAATGCGAACGCATCCGTTCCAGCCATTGCACGTGCTTCTTCAATTCTCCGTAATTATCACGTTTCAAACGTTCCCCTTGCAGCATGCCTGGCACATAATATTTTTGAGTGTATTCCCAAACCATCCGATGCGTGCTGAATTGATGAATGATCGTACGCATGGATTCTTTGGCTATGGCAACCCATTTGCGGGGGATGCCATGCTCATCGCGTTCATAAAAAGCGGGAATGATCTCGTTTTCAAGAATATTGTAAAGAGATTCGCTATCATGGCGATCCTGAATTTCATAATCATCACTTTCAACCTCACTGCCGATTGCCCAGCCGTTCCTGCCGTTAAAAGCTTCCGGCCACCACCCGTCCAAAACGGAAAAATTAATTCCTCCGTTGACCGGTACTTTTTGTCCGGAAGTGCCGCTGGCCTCCAAAGGTCGTCGGGGATTATTCAACCACACGTCACAACCGGCCACCAATGCGCGCGAGACGTTCATGGAATAACCCTCAATGTACACGATTTTACCGCGGAACCCTTCTTGCTTGGCAAAGTGATTGATGGTACGAATCAGCTCTTTACCCGCATCATTGTGCGGATGGGCTTTGCCTGAAAACAAAATTTGTACCGGACGATCCGGATTATTCAGAATACGTTTCAAGCGTTCGGGATCACGAAAAATAAGCGTTGCCCGTTTGTAGGGAGCAAACCGCCTGGCAAATCCGATGGTTAGAATATCGGGATTTAAGACTTGGTCCGGGGAAGGCAATCCATGATCCGTTCCTTGATAGCGCTGCAAACGTTTGGCATATTCATCTCTCAAAAATCCGGCCATGTTTTTACGCAAATCCTGCATGGCTTGCCAAAAATCTTCATCCGGAATATTCAAAATTTTTTCCCAGTATTCGGGATTGCGAATGTTTTCTCGCCAATCGGAACCAAGAAACTTTTCAAACAAGGCAACGGTTAGCGGGTGAATCCAGGTTTCTGTATGAATGCCGTTGGTAATGTGACCGATGGGCACTTCGGGCTCGGGAATGCCAGGGTAAATATGCTTCCACATGGCACGGGAAACCCGACCGTGAATTTTGCTCACCCCGTTGGCCATGCTGGAGAGATTAAGCGCCAAAACGGTCAATGAAAAGTTTTCGTGTTGATGTTCGTTAATGTTACGACCCAGAGCAAGGAATGTCCCTTCGTCTATTTTCAGTTGCGGCCAAAAAGAAGAAAAATAGGCACGCATTAAATCATACTCAAAAGCTTCGTTGCCGGCGGGAATGGGTGTATGCGTGGTAAACAAAGATGTATTTCGCACGAATTGTAGGGCCATTTCAAAAGAAAGTCCCTGTTCAATTAATTCGCGCAGGCGTTCCAACCCGGAAAAAGCGGAATGCCCTTCGTTAATATGACAAACAGCCGGATCAAACCCCAAAGCGCGTAAGGCCCGAACCCCGCCGATGCCTAAAATAATCTCCTGCTGAATCCGTGTTTCGCGCGAACCGCCGTAAAGCGCGCTGGTAATTTCCCTGTCCTGATCCGCATTCTGTTCCACGTCGCTGTCCAAGAAAAGCATGACATTGCGCCCGATATTGGCACGCCAAATTTTTACGAACACATCGTGATCTTTCAAAAAAACCTTAATCAAAAGCGGCGTCCCGTCCGGCTGACGCACTAAGTTCAACAAAAGCCGTTGCGGGTCAATCGGTACGTATTTTTCGATTTGATTGCCATTGGAATCTATTTCCTGCGTAAAATAAGCGTATTTGTAAAACAGCCCTATGGCCACCAAAGGCAGGCCCAAATCACTGGCAGATTTGGCATGATCGCCGGCCAGGATGCCCAAACCGCCGGCATAATTGGGTAAAGATTCATGAACGCCAAACTCGGCGGAAAAATAGGCAATAACCTTTCCGGCCAAATCCGGATGATGATCGTGAAACGGAGGATTAGGATTTTGCATGTATTGATGAAATGCGTCGAGAACGGATTGGAGCTTCTTCAAAAAATCATCATTACGTGCAACATTATTGAGCTTATCATCCGAAACATCCTGCAAAAAGGCAACGGGATTATGTTCCGTCTTCTGCCAGAGTTCGTTATCTATTTGTTCAAAAAGTTGCTGTGCTTCTTTGTTCCAACTGTACCATAAATTTTGGCTCAATTCCTGCAAACCTCGAAGTGGCTCCGGTATTGTCCTTAAAGTATCCATACACCTTTTCTCCTTGTGTGCACTCTATCTTGAGTTACTAAGCGCCCAAAATAGCAAATGAACTTTAATACTGCAAATTAAAAATTCATTGTCGGATTCCTTTGCCAGACCATGAGACAAAATATTTGAAAGGGAATTTAGGCAAGCAACAAGATCATGATTGTCTGACTGAGTCTGCCACGATGTTGTCAGATTGACGCAAGATTCAGGCAGATGGGCAGACTACGCTTGCCTTGCACACGGCATGAGACGAATCCGGCATTTTGGATTATGTTGATATTAAAGGGTTTGCGTGGAAGTCGTTATTTGATCTTTATTGGCATGATTGTTGTACACATACCTGCGAATAAAATAAACGAAAGGAGAGTTGGCTGTGTCTGAAATAAAAATAATGTCGGAAAGCATTGAGATTCTTCCGATAATGCCCTTGCGAAATACGGTTGTCTTCCCGCATCAAGTGATCCCGTTGGCTGTCGGACGTGAGAAATCGTTGAATTTGTTGAATCATTTGGATGAAGAAACCAAAGTTATCGGATTAATTGCCCAACGGGACGGACGCGTTGAAGACCCGGGCAGCGAAGACCTGTATTCCTGGGGCACGGCAGCCATGATCCTCAAAAAATTCAAAATGCCGGATGGTAGCGAGCAAATAATTGTTCAGGGCCTTTACAGATTCAAGCTGCTGGATATTACGCAAACCGAACCCTTTTTTATGGCCAAAGTTCAGCAGATGCCGGACGAGTTTGAGACGGATATGGAAGTGGAAGCCCTGATGAACAATATTAAAACGGTGTTCCAGAAGATTGTGGATTTTATTCCTTACTTAACCAATGAACACCGGGTCATGATCCTGAACGAAGAAGAACCTAATAAATTGGCTGATTTGGTGGCCGCTCAAATCAATTTCAGCGTTTCCGAAAAACAGCAAGTGCTTGAAACCCAAAATGTAAAGGAGCGGTTACGTAAGGTTAATTATCTGCTTAATAAAGAATTGCAGATTCTGGAACTCGGGAATAAAATCCAAAACGACGTACAGGGCGAGCTAAACAAAACGCAGCGTCAGTACTTCTTGCGGGAGCAATTAAAAGCCATTAAAAAGGAATTGGGCGAATATGAGGACGAAAGCACAGAAATTGACGAACTACGCGAGCGCTTAGCCAAACTGAAAATGCCCAAAGAAGTGCGCGCTGTGGCGGAGAAAGAATTGAATCGTCTGGCAAAAATGTCGCCCATGGCCAGCGAATACACGGTTACGCGTACCTATTTGGACTGGTTGATGGAAATGCCCTGGAAAAAAAGTACGCGCGATCGTTTGGATGTGAAAAAGGCCGAGCAGATTTTGAATGAGGATCATTACGGACTGGAAAAAGTAAAGAAACGCATTTTGGAATATCTTGCCGTGCGCCAGTTAAAATCCAATATGAAGGGACCGATCCTGTGCTTTGTAGGGCCTCCGGGCGTCGGTAAAACAAGTTTGGGCCGTTCCATTGCGCGCGCGTTGAATCGCAAGTTTTCGCGCATGTCTTTGGGCGGTGTGCGGGACGAAGCCGAAATTCGCGGGCATCGCCGCACTTATGTGGGCGCCTTACCGGGCCGGATTATTCAGGAAATCAAAAAAGTCGGTTCCAACAATCCGGTGATCATGCTGGATGAGATCGACAAATTGGGCATGGATTTCCGCGGTGATCCGTCTTCCGCATTGCTGGAAGTTTTGGATCCTGAACAAAATTTTTCCTTTACCGATCACTATTTGGAAGTCCCGTTCGATTTGTCCAAAGTCATGTTCATTGCCACGGCTAATGTCATGGATACGATTCCGCACGCATTGCGAGATCGTATGGAAATCATTGAAATCAACGGGTACATTGATGAGGAAAAACTGCATATCGCCGAACGCTATTTGATTCCGAAACAATTGAAAAACCATGGCTTAACGCCGAAGCAGGTTTCGTTTACCCGCAATGCGATTCTGAAAATAATCAACAAATACACGCGTGAAGCGGGTGTACGTAATCTGGAACGGGAAATTGCCTCGATCATTCGCGCGGTTGCCAAAGAAATTGTGGAAGGCAAAGTAACCCATCGACGCATTACTCCGTCTTTGGTGGAAAAATATTTGGGACCGGAACGCATTTATTCCGAGGTGGCCGAACGCGTTTCCCGTCCTGGTGTAGCAACCGGTCTGGCCTGGACACCGGTTGGCGGCGATATTCTGTTCATTGAAGCAACCAAAATGAAAGGCAAAGGGCAATTGCAGCTTACCGGAAAATTGGGTGAAGTGATGAAGGAATCGGCTGCGGCGGCCATGAGCTATTTACGTTCCAATGCGGAAAAATACGGCATTGAACCGGACTTTTACGAAAAATATGATACGCATATTCACGTTCCGGCAGGCGCAATTCCCAAAGACGGGCCGAGCGCAGGAATTACGATTTTTGCCGCACTGTATTCGCTCTACACCAATAAATGCGTCAAAAGTAATTTAGCCATGACCGGTGAAATTACTCTGCGCGGTTTAGTGCTTCCGGTTGGAGGCATTCGCGAGAAAGTGATTGCCGCCAAACGTGCCGGAATTGATACGGTGATTTTACCGGAAAAGAATAAAAAGGATCTGGAAGAAATTCCCAAGCGCCATATCGAAGGCATGAAGTTCCACTACATTAAAGAAGTGGACGAGCTCATTGATCTGGCATTTGAATAAGCAATTCGCCCGGTTAAAAACGCAGGTTTTTGGCCGGGCTTTTTTATTGCCTTTTAAGCATTTACTTCAGGCTTTAATGGAGATTTTAAAAAAAATGAAAAATTTTTCATTTTTGTAAAAAAGCGTTTTTTTGTTTGGTTACGGTGAAAAATAGATGTAAATTCGAATAAAAACGAAGGTGTTGTTTCGAAGGCGTTACAAACACCATTAAAAAAGGCCGTAACAAAATGAAAGTTTGTTCGGGTAAAAAAAATAAATTTTGTCAGATTTTCCTTTCCAAGTTAATCTTTTGCATTTCCTTCGACGGGCCATAGACCTTCTTTCTTAACCAGTCAAATTAAGCGGTTTCTCGCAATATTTAGCGCATTTTTGATTTATGAATATTTCGCTTTGCGGATTTGCGATATTTATTAATGTGCTTTTCTGCGAATGAACAAATATAAATCGCTTAATATCAAAACAATAAAAATTGAGTTTATTTGTGAAAAATATAATTAGAAAGAAGGTGAACCATGAGAAAGCTTACATTCCTACTTCGACAAAACCTTCCCGTTTTTCTTGTCGCTTTATTTTTAGTGCCGTTTTGGGCCAATGCACAGTCAACTTTAAATTGCCAGACGTGTCATGCACAAAAGCATGAATTATGGCTTACGGGCAAGCATGCCAATACACAAGACGATGTGGCCGAAGAATTGGCCTCTGAATGGATCGGTTTGCCACCGGATTCCGTTATTTCGGGATCGGAAGCAGAAAATTGTATTGCCTGCCACGGCCCGATAGCAGTTACGGTCAATGGCGGGATGAATGAAGCGCAGGCATTAGACTATTTCTTTTCCACCACAAACGGTGTATTTACGGATTCAACCCATTCGATGAATAGTGCGGAATGGCCGCACGTTTTTTGTACCACCTGCCACAATGTACCGGACGATCATCCGGCAACCATGCCCAAATTGGCCATTTTTAATTCGACCACGGTTCAATACGATTCAATCGGCAGAACTGCCCAATTGTGCGGGCAATGCCACGGTACACTGCGTTTTTCCGATACGGATCATCGCGTGTTTGATGCCTGGAAAATGAGTCGGCACGGTCATGGCGGGCAGGAAGATGTGGCCGGTGAATTGGCCGAAGAGTGGGCCGGAGTGCCGCCGGACAGCGTGATTAACGGCAGTGAAGCGGAAGACTGTATTGCTTGCCATGCGCCGACCGCAGTACAAGCAAACGGCGGCATGTCCGAAGCGGATGCCTTGAATTACTTCTTTACGACAGAAAACGGGAATTTCGGTGAAAATACGGCGCCTCAAAATACGAATCATTGGCCGGATGTATCTTGTACGACCTGTCATAATCCGCACAAGCCGGACACGACGGCCATTTTCGATTCAAAAAGCGATTCGTACAAAATGTTGAGTTCATCGCAGGAATTGTGCGGCCAATGCCATGGTAATTTGCGTTTTGAAGATACGGATCATCTGAGCTACAATATGGAAGCGGGTACAGGAGGTATCGGCGTTGACGATCAACTGACCATGCCCGGTGTTAAATGCGTGGATTGCCACATGCACGTCGGAGAAACGGACGATACCAATGCGGCAATGTTCGGCGGGCATTCATGGTCGGTTTTTATTAAAGAAGAAGACGGCAGCGAAAGCGCTTCGTGTACCTCCTGCCATTCCGGTATGGACGCAAAAGCTGCCAGAGCCCAGGTGGAAAAATATCAGGAAGAGTTTGCCGAACTGGACTCGATTGCCCAAATGAAACTGGCTAAAGCGGATTCTGCAATGGAAGGCAATACGGATCCAACTAAAGAAAAATATTTGGAAGAAGCGCATTTCAACCTGTTTTTCGCAGAGTCGGATGAAAGCGGCGGCTTCCACAACCACAAATATGCAATGGCGTTATTGAATGATGTGGTGGAAAAAGCCGATATGCTTACGGGCCTGGGTGAACCGACTCCAACCGGTTTAACGACGGAATTTGCATTATTTCAAAATTATCCCAATCCTTTTAATGCCTCCACCACGATTAAATTCCGCATTAAAAAACCTGGTAATTACGCTTTAACGATTTACAACGTGCAAGGACAGAAAGTGCGTGTAATTTTTAACCGTGTTTTGGCTAATAAAGAATATCGTCAAACGATTCATTTGGCAAACTTAGCTAGTGGTATTTATTATTACGAATTGAAAGGCGAAGGATTCCGACAAATGCGGAAGTTTATTTATCTGAAGTAATTCCTGCTTTCGGTCATTAAAGAACCGTGCCATCCCCGGTTTTCCCGAACAAGGAAGGCCGGGGATTTTTTATTGTCTAAAGTTTTTTTTTATTCATCCATTCTTATTGCACTCGCGAATGAAATGGGTAATGGGAAGGGTGTTAAGAGTTAAGAGTTAAGGGTTAAACGTTTATCCGTTATTCGTAGAGTATTGTCATTGCGAACGATCCTGCGAGCCTGCGAGCAGGAGAGTGAAGCAATCTCTTCCAAAGCGACGGCGGCCATGAATAATGTTAGGGATTCTTCATTACGTCCCGATTCTCGGGACTCCATTCAGAATGACAGGTCACCACATGTCAATATTAGGCCTGGAACCACGGCATGCGCTACGGATTATTAAGATAGTGACATGGAATAATTGGGAATTAGGAACTGGTAACTACTACGGCAATCGTATCGAAGGCTGGTCGTACCACTCCCTGCGCAAATACCCGGCTAACGATTAACGAACATACGAATAACGATTAACGTCCTTATTCGCAACATCAAAATCCATTTGTACCAATGCCATTCTTTTCCTAATTTTGTTTCGAATCATTAAACGAGGAACATTGTGCAATGACATTAAAATCATTAATTAAATATTTGCTTTTATTCTTCACTATCTTATCGCTGATTACTTTTTGCAAGAACGATAAAGGTACCGAAGTAAAGGTCATTCCATACAACAAAATCGCCATTCTTTTGGACAAACCGATTTACAACCTTGGCGACAA
>JALWEA010000416.1 GCA_027039465.1 Calditrichia bacterium
TCCCTTAACTCTTACACCATTAACTATTAACTATTTTCCCATTTACCCATTCAACCAATCAACAATTCAACTCTTTCACGATTAACGAATATACGAATACACGAATAACGGACAACGTTCCCCTTAACCCTTATACTCTTAACTCTTAACCAATTTCCCATTCAACCCTTAATCTTCAGTCTCTACCAGTCTCCTTAGCAGCGTATAAAACACCTGTTGTACAACCGGTAATTTGTAAGCTGACGACCAACGTAAACCGGTAATTTCCAAAATATCTTTGCCGAGACGGACGGCTAATTCCTTTAAAAAGTCCGGGTCAGCTTTTTGGCCGATTGCCATGGCCTCCAGATCCGGGAAACGTTTTCCTATGGGCGTAATCGCTCCGGCTGCAATGCGTATATCATCAATCACATCATTCCGCATTTTTAAAAGCACCGCCAAAGTAATCCGGCTAATTGCCACTCCGCGACGTCGGCCCAATTTATAGAATTTACCTTGATATTCCTGTGAAATGTCGGGTAAAATGATTTCGGTAACCATTTCATTTGCGTTTAGTTGGGTGCGATAGGGTCGCAGTAAAAAATCAGCCAACGGTAAGCGGCGCTGCGTATCCAAAGAACGCACTACAATTTGTGCATCATAGATCAGAAGCGGCGGTACGCTGTCGGCGCAGGGAGCATTATTGACAAAATTACCGGCGATGGTTGCCCGGTTGCGAATTTGCACGCTACCGATTTGCCGGGATGATTCCACAAGTAACGGGTAACGCTCACGAATCAAGGGATTTTTGACAATGGAAGTAAACGTAACCGCTCCGCCAATGTGCAATCCGTCTTCCTGAAATTGAATGGCTGTTAATTCCGGCAAACCGGAAATATCCACCAAACGCCGTACTTCGCGGAAGCGTTTGGAATTAATATGAAAGCCGGGAATAATATCTGTGCCACCGGCCAGCAAACGGGTTTTACCCTCGTCGGAAGCAAGGGCCTGCAGGGCTTGTTCCAAATTTTCGGGTTTAAAATAATCGATTTCCGGGATCATTGCGCGCTACCTCGTTTTTTGGAATGCGGGTACAATTTTCGGTTCAACAGAATTTCTTCCAAATTCAGCGGCAAATGGAAGAAACGTTTGCCTGTGGCATTGCGTACGGCATTGGCAATGGCGGCTGCGGTCAGTTCCAGGGTCGGTTCGCCCAATGACTTTGCGCCCCAAGCACCGTAAGGATCTTTTCCCTGAACAAAGACAGGCTCAATTTCACCGATATCTTTGCTGGTGGGAATCAGGTACTGATCAAAATTCAATTCACGGATAAAACCTTCATCCGTGCTGATCTCTTCCCACAGCCCGTAACCGGCGCCCTGGGTAACGCCTCCGTAAACCTGTCCTTGCGCGCCCAACAAATTAATGACTGTCCCGGGATCGTGTACCGCTAAAACTTTTTCCACGTAAACCTCGCCCGTGGTCATATTCACCTGCACTTCCGCCACCTGACAGCCATACACATACGTAAAGTAAGCGGGCCCCTGACCGACCTCTTCGTCCCAATGTACTTTAGGCCCGGAATACCAACCGATAGCCGAGAGGTTCACTCCCTGGCTGTAAGCCAAATTGCAGACATCGCCAAACGGCATGGAAAGCTCCGGACGGCCTTCAACCTGTACTTTGTGATCTTTAAAAATGAATGAAGCATCTTTCGGCAATTGCCATTTCTCCCGCAGTACGTTTTCCAGACGGCCTCTCAAGATGTCGGCTGCCGCTTTGGTTGCGCCGCCGCCCATTAATGTCGCGCGCGAAGCCACGGTGGGCCCGCTGTCGCCGACATGGCTGGTATCCATGTCCAAATAAATGATATCACTCGGATCGATGCCCAGCACCTCGGCGGCAATAATGGAATAGGTGGTACGCATGCCCTGGCCGTTTTCCGCTAGTCCCGAAAGCAAAAATGCCGATCCGTCCTGTTGCAATAGCAAATAGGCCGCCGCCGCATCGACGCCTTCAGCGCCCAATGAACAACCCCGAAAACTGACCGCCAGTCCGATTCCTTTGCGCCACTGTTCGTCCGGTTCCAAAAGTTCTTCTTTTTTAAGAATTAAATCGGCGCCCGATGATGCGGACTCGGAAGAACCCATGGGGGCAAGCCGCTTTGCTTCTTTGCCGTAGGCTTTCCATTTGCGGGCAAAATCCGATTTTATAACCGCGGTTTCTAAAACGGTCAATAAATTCACGTCATGATCCACCAGCTTGTGGCCGGTTGCCGTTACGGATCCGGGCCGGAAACCGTTGATTCTTCGAATTTCATCGGGTGTTAATCCCAATTGAATGGCAATTTCATCCATGATCGATTCCTGTGCAAAAATGGGCTGCGGCGAACCGAAACCGCGCATGGCACCTGCGTAAGGATTGTTGGTGTACACACCGCGTACATCCGTCCAAACGTTTTCCACTTCATACGGACCGGTGGCTTGCACTACCGTGCGCCAGGTAACGAAAGGTGTCATGGACGAATAAGCGCCGCCATCGGCAATGGCATCGATTTTCATGGCTTTAATTTTGCCTTGCTTCGTAAAGCCTACTTTGTAATGCAAACGGTAGGCGTGCCGTTTGTACGATTCCAGAATGGAATCTTCTCTTGTGTAACGGATTTTGACCGGTTTATACGTCTTTAATGCGGCAATGGCTGCCCGGGCGGAGAGAATGTTCATGATGTCGTCTTTGCCGCCAAACGAACCGCCTAATTCGGCTTGTTGAATGCGCACTTTGGCCAACGGCCAGCCTAAGGCCTGGGCTACAACTTTGCGCGTGGTAAAGGGGTTCTGTATACTGCCGATAACGCGAATCCCTTTGTTGCCTTCCAAGGGAATGGCAATCACTGCTTCCGGTTCAATGTAGCCGTGCTCAATAAACGGAGTGGTGTAAGTTTGCTCCAAAATGAAATCGCTTTCGGCAAAGCCCTTTTCGATATCGCCTTTGCGTACACGATGATGCACGACCAAATTGGATTTCTGCTCGGGATGAATGAGCGGAGCATCCGGTTCCAACGCTTTTAGGGGATCGGTTAAAACCGGCAAAGGTTCAAACTCAATTTTTACCCGATCACGGATTTTGAGCAGGGCTTCTTCGGACGGCCCGACCAACATGGCAATCACATCACCGGGAGTGACCACTTTATCAAAACAGAACACAGGTTGATCCTGTTTGATAGGGCCGATTTTTTTGGCACCTGGCACATCATTGGCGTCGCAAATGGTGACCAAAGAAGGATCGTCCTGAATGGCGGAATAATCCACGGAACGAATTTTGGCATGGGCTGCGGGAATGCGCACCATGACGCCGAAGAGCTGTCCGGGGAAGTTGATGTCATCGGCAAACTTGGCCTGACCGGTAACTTTTTCCAGACCGTCGGTGCGAATGACCGGTTTACCCACAATGGAGAAGGAATGGCTCATGTAAAGTCCTAAAAAAGTTTTTATTGTCTTCGAAAATCAGATCATTCATTTTTTGGACTGATTGCTATCAGTCCAAAAACATCGGTCATCTGACTGATAGCAATCAGTCAGATGAAGTGTAAAAGCAATTTAACGATTAAAAGCAACGCTGTAAAATTTTTAGCTTTTGGCGAATAGATTGAATAATCGTTTCCCTTGCTTTTTGATATTATTCTGTGCAGTCGCAAGTTCATCCATGCGAATCTGCTTGTCCAACATCAAAGGCACTCCGTTTTGAAAGACCGTGCAAGCAGCGCTTTCCAAAAGCCCGTAAATATAATGTCCGAAAAAGTTTTCGTTAGTGACAGGCGTCGGCGGTTGATAATCCCAAAGCACAAAATCGGCTCGATCTTTGGGCCGCAAATGCGTAAAATCCGGGAAATAACGGCGAACGAATTGTAATTGATTTTTGAAGATTTTTTGTACAAAAGCGAATGTGTCTTCAAAAGAATTACCCTGATGCCGGTAAAGCAGAAAAATTTGTTTTAAAGAACGGCCCACATTGGCATGCATGCCATCGGTTCCGGTTAGTAGGGGAATGTTTTTGGGAACCGCGGCGTAATTGGGCAGTCCCACGGCATTGTTTAAGTTCGAATCCGGATTGTAAACCAAAGCCGCGCCGGATTCATCGATGATGGCATAATCTTCCTCCTGCAAATGAACGCCGTGGATGAGTAATGAGCGGTTATTTAGTAAATGGTATTGTTGTAAGCGTTCTGCAATAGATCGGCCATACTTTTGACGATTGATCTGCACATCTGCTTTATCTTCAGCCACGTGAATGTGGATACCCGTATTCAGTTCTGCCATTTCCTGTGCGATCATATTCAAAGTTTCATCGGAAATGGTGAACAGAGCATGCAATCCTATCATGCCTTTCACATCTTCATTCGTGCCATGACGGATGAAATCGACATTTTCCTGCAAAGATTGGCGGGCAATCTCTTTTCCGTTGCGATCCGAGATTTCAAAAGACAGAACCGAGCGCAAGCCAAATTCTTGGAAGATTTCGGCAATCGCGGAAAGGCTGCCCTTTGCAGCCATCGGTGAAGCATGGTGATCGAATAGGTAGGTAACGCCGTTTTGCAGACTTTCGATGGCTGCCATTTGCGCGCTGGCGCGAACCATGTCCATATCCAGCGTCCGATCCAATTTCCACCAGAGATTCTCCAGAATTTCCACAAAGTTGCTCATTGGGCCGCTGACGGGTAAGCCCTTAGCCAGCCTGGAGTAAATGTGTTCGTGAAAATTAACGGCCGGTGCGGTAAGCATACGTCCTTCGGCATCAATTTCGTTATTTCCGGAAGCAGGGGAGAAGTGATCGGGCGTGCGGGAAGTAATTTCAATGATACCCGAATCATCAAATTCCAAATCGCCGAATTGCGGTTTAATATTATCCTGCTCATCGATGGTACAAATCCATGCATTGCGAATAATTCTTCTCAAAACAGTGTTCTCTCCATGGTTGTTGAATGAATTATGAAAAATTAATTTGTTCTGTTTAACTCACCCCCTCATTCCCCCTCTCTTCTTCGAAGTGAGGGGGATGTAATTCGTTGATCAATATGTATTTAGCCATAATTATTGGGAGTTTGAAATCAGCGCCAAATATCCAAAAATTGAGAAAATCCTGAAATCACGGCATATTTTCAAAGGATTTAAAAAAACACTTCTTTGTCTAATCACCTTAGCCTCTGCCGATAAATTTCCCCAATGGCACCGAAGTTTGAAACTTCGTTTGGGCATCCGTTACCAATGTGCCTCGTAAAAACGTTTGCAGCACGCGGGCGCTCCATTGCACACCTTCGAAAGGGGTGTACTTGCCCTTGCTGTGCATTTGTTTCGCCTTGACAGTCCAAGGATGCCATAAATCGATTAAGGCAAAATCAGCGTCTTTTCCGCGTTGCAAAGCGCCTTTTTGTGACAAACGATAGAATTTGGCTGCGTTTGTCGCAAGCACATTTATCGATTGTTCCAGTGTTAATCTTCCTTTTAAAAAGCCCTCGCTTAAAATAAAAGGTACCCGATGTTCAACGCCAGGAATGCCGCCATAAACCTGCCAGAAGTTGGTGCTTGTTTTTTCTTTTTGGGGATCGCATCCGGCGTGATCCGTGGTAACAAAGGCCAAACTTCCGTCGGCTAATCCTTGCCAAAGAGCCTCGCGGTCTTCAGCGAATTTAACCGGCGGCGCGGTTTTTAAGTAATTACGAATGTTCTCCCGCTCAAAATCTTTTTGGGTGAAAAACAAATAGTGCGGGCATGTTTCTGCTGTCATGGGTAGCCCGTTCCGTTGCGCCTTGCGCACAATATTTAAACCTTTGGATGAACTCAAATGAACAATGTGCACAGCGGATTGGGTTCCTTTGACGATTGAATGCATGAAATTTACGGCTGCTTTTTCGGCCAAAATATCGCGCGCTTCACAATAAGCCTGCCAATCATTGCGCCCCTGTTTTTGGAATTGTCGCCGCCGTTGAGTAACCAATTCTTTGTCTTCAGCATGTACGGCCAACGGCACCCCTAATTCCTTTGTCCAACGCGCAGTCTGAGCCATTTGCTCCGGCTGCAAATCCGTGAATTCTTCCATACCCGAAATCAAATAGGCCTTAAAACCTACAACTCCCGCGTGTACCAAATCTTCCATGTTTTGGCGTAAGCTTTGCGGATCGGAAAAATCGGTGCCGGAAACGCCTCCCCAAAATGCGTAATCACAAAAAGCGCGATTTTGTAAAGCCTGCAATTTAATTTGCATATTGGTTAGCGAGGTAACCGGCGGTACGGAGGTACAGGGCATATCAATGATCGTTGTAACCCCGCCCCAAAGCGCGGCGAGCGAAGCATGATCAAAGTCTTCGCGGAATTCAAATCCAGGTGTGTCGAAATGAACGTGCGGATCGATGGCTCCGGGAATGAGTAAATGAAATTGCCCGTCGAATTCTTTTGGCCCGTTGGGCCGTACCTTATTTCCTATTTTGCGCAAAAAGCGCGCCCGTTTTTCCTCCGAGGCAATTTCTTCCCATTTTACCGGCTCCGGCAGTAAAATCTCAATGTCTTCGATCCGATCGCTAAAACGGATGCTTGCCAAATGCAATTCGTTTTGTTTGAACGGAATAAAGATGTTTCGAATTGTTTTCATATCGCCATTAGACTTAAAAAATTATTCAATCTCTTCCGGTTTTAATCCCACCTGTTCATTAAACCGGCGAATCAAATCATCCCATTGGGGGGTAATGGAAAAACGTTCCTGCCAATAAGTTTCGTCGTACCATTGCGCGTTTAATTCTTCAACGGTTTTGCCCTGTTGTTCGATCCATGTAAAATATTTTAAATTGTGGATGCGTTTGCGATCATAATAGCGTAATTCTTCCATGTAATCAATGGTTTGTTGCTCGATAACGCTGTGCCAATCAACGGCTGCTTGTTCGGTAGTATAAGCTCCCCAATCCCGATTCATTTCTTCCAGGCGGGAACGGTACAATTCCACTGAATCGGTAAAGACCGTAAAAATGACGTCGTTCTCGGTTAATTCGTAATATTTGGCTAGTTTAATGGATGCCAATAAATTGGCACAAGATGAAATTCCCAAATAGGGAAGCTTTTCCACGGTCTCGGCAGGCACGCCCTGCTTTAACAACCATTCCTGCCCGGCCGGTTCGTTAAAAAGACGCAACATGCGCAAAGAATCTTCGTCATCAATGGCAGCCACCAAATCCAGATTTTTTACGTTGTGAATCCAAGGAACGTGTTTATCGCCAATGCCTTCGATGCGGTGTCCGCCGAATCCGTTCATGAGCAAAGTGGGGCATTGCAGCGCTTCCGCACCCAAAACTTTGATTTGCGGGAATTGGGTACGCAGATAGTCACCGGCCGCAATGGTACCCGCGGAACCCGTCGCACTGACAAAAGCGCTCAAACGTTGATTCCCTGCTTTTTCTTTTTTGAAGATTTCCTGAATGGCATAACCCGTTACTTCGTAGTGCCAAATTGCATTTCCGAATTGGTCGAACTGATTTAAAACCAAGTATTCATCGCTTTGTTCTTCCAATTCGTGGCATTTGTCGTAAATTTCCTTGACGTTGCTTTCGCAGCCCGGTGTGGCGTAAACTTCCGCACCTTTTTCACGCAACCAATCAAAACGTTCCTGACTCATTTCTTCGGGCAAAATGGCTACCGAGTGCACGGAGAGCAGAGCGGAATTGAAAACACCGCCTCGGCAGTAATTTCCGGTGGAAGGCCAAACCGCCTTGTGGTACTCCGGATCGAAACGTCCTGTGACTAGATAAGGTGCCAGGCAGCCGTAGGTTGCGCCCACTTTATGCGCGCCCGTGGGAAAAAATTTGCCCACCAATCCGATGATGCGCGCTCTAACACCGGAAACTTCCGGTGGAATCTCCAAATAATTGTAGTCGCCAATTTTACCCGTTTTAGGATCATTGCGCCAGTTAATACGAAAGAGATTCAAAGGATGGACTTCTTCCATATCGATTTGCGCCAATTTTTCCTGAATTTCTTCGGGGATGGTTTCCGGATGTTTCAGTTGTTCAAAAGTCGGCAGAAGAATCTTATTTTCCCGACAGCGTTTAATGGTGCGTTTTAGGTAATCTTCATTTTGGATGTTCCAATTCCAGTCGAACATATTCATCTCCTTTATTGATTAAAATTAAAATTCATAATTTGTAAATTCCGTGGTCTAATAACGTAGTTTCTTAAAAATTATTGATTTCCCACCAACCAGCTTTTTTAGAACCTCTTCTAATTATCTTGCCTTCTTTTTTTAATTTTGATAGAATTTTTTCAACAGCACGCGTTGTAATATCAAGTTTATTTGACAATTCTTCAATTGTGATTTGATTGTTTTCTTTTAAATAGATCAAAATTTTTTCCGAACTTTTTTCCGAACTTTTTTCCGAACTTTTTTCCGAACTTTCGTGACCAATTCTTTGTATGACAACCCTGAACCAGTCATCATCTTCAAAAATAAACTCTATTCTATCTTTTAAAATCTTTTTAAGTCGATTTACTCCGGATCCTATTTTTTCAACCAATCCTATTCTATAAACGATATCGGCAATTAAGGGATTTCTAGACAGACTTTTTTTACCAAAATATTTTTTATCAAATAATAGCCCACCAGGATTGGAAATTTCAATTCTATTTTTAAAAATTTCAATTAATATTCTGCCCTCACTAAAATAGTCTCTGTGAACCATGGCATTAAGGATCAATTCTCTTAAAGCTGCCTTTGGTATTTCAGGCTTTTCTTCTCTTTTTAGATCTTTTATAATGATTTTTGTACGTAAGTTTCGAAGTAAAAATTTTATCGTTTTTTCTAAATTAGTTATGAAATCTAAGTCAAAATCCTCTTTGTCTATAATATCAGTTCTCTCAGTTCCTTGATACAACACACAACTGATAATAGAATTTAGAAAAAAACTATGGATTGATTTTGAAAAGAATAAAACGCCTGTATTGGTAAGCTTTCCATCTTCAACTAGATCGAGATTTACTGGGAAGCTTACTGTTACATCTTGGAGTCTTGTTTTATAAGTCTCACCAGTTTTAACATCTTCAAATTCTACATAATCGTCTGTATTTGTTGCGTTACTTACATGTATAT
>JALWEA010000417.1 GCA_027039465.1 Calditrichia bacterium
AAATACGCATTAAAATTCTATAAAAAATTTTCCTAACTTTTTAACGGCAAAAACATCAATATAGTAAAACCTTTGTTTTAATTATCAAACAAAAGGAAAAATATGAAACGCTCAAGCACGGTTTTAAGGATTGTTATCTGGTTCCTGTTTTTATTCGGCGGCGCTATCGGCGGCATTTTTTGGGATTTAAGCTGCTGCTCAGCTTTATTCCGTAATTTGTACTTTCATCTCATTACATTTTTCATCGGCCTTTGGCTCATGCGGTTGGTCATGAACGCCAGCCGAAACACGGGACGCTATTTAGCCCGTTTCGGGAAAAAGGGCGATATTCCCAAATTCGAGACCAACCGATTGGTAACCACGGGTTATTACGCCTGCATGCGCCATCCCATGCATTTCGGTTTACTCTTTTTTCCGCTAGCTTGGGCGCTAATAGTTGGTTCGGTAACCTTTATTTTCATAATCGCACCTTTGGAAATGCTCCTTATGATTTTAATGATCAAATGGTTTGAGGAAAAAGAAGCTTTACAAAAATTCGGAACCCAATATTTGGCATACAAAAAGCAAACGCCTTTCTTTTCTCTAAAAAAAGAATGTTTGAAACAATTGTTTTCCAAACACGGATTCGATTCAAATCATTAAAAATAAATTCCGACTTGAAAGGAGTTCGTCATGAATATCGAAGCATGGAAACGTCAAATTGAACGCGAAAGAAAGCAAAAAGACCAATTTTTCAAAGAACACTGGCAATCTCCCATTCCTGAAAAAGATCGTAAACGTTTTAAAGGACTCGATTATTTTCCGCCGGACCCAAAATATCGTTTTGAACTGGAGCTGCATGAGCATGAAAAAAAGAAAATCGTGCAGATAGAAGATACGGGCGGAAACCTGCGCAATATGTTTCGATGGGGCGAATTTCGTTTCACTATTGACGGCGTGCCCTGCACGTTACAAGTTTACAAAAGCGATGCCCACGAACCGGTGCTTTTTCTGCCGTTTAAAGATGCCACCAGCGGCAAGGAAACTTACGGCGCCGGACGTTATATTGATCTGCATGATCCGGAAGACCGCACTGCGGACGGCAAATGGATTTTGGATTTCAATAAAGCTTACAATCCGTGGTGCGCCTTTAGTTGGGATTATGTTTGCCCTTACGTGCCGCCGGAGAATTGGTTAAAAGTACCGATTTTAGCCGGTGAAAAGGCTTACAAATTGGATTGATCTAATCTTCAAAGTTAAAACTAAAAACGGGGATTGCGGTCAGCAGTCCCCGTTTGGATAGCCAAAAATTCAAATGATATTTAAGCTTTAACGATCTTATCCCGATTTTCCAAAACGTTCTTGGTCGCATTACGCGTATCAACCACAATTTTGGAATGTTTGACAATGAACTCCCAATCATAAGAAGAATGATCGGTTGAGACCAAAACGCAATCGTATTTCTGTAAATTTTCCGGTGTCAGTTCAACGCTTTCTTTGGGGCCAACATGGTACATGCGCATTTTCGGTAGAACCGGAATAAACGGATCGTTGTAATCCACTTCGGCACCCTTTTCTTCCAACAATTCCATCAATTTAAACGAAGGTGATTCACGAGGATCGTCCACATCCTTTTTGTAGGCCGCCCCCAAAACAAGCACTTTAGAGCCTTTAATACTTTTTTGATGCTCATTCAATGCATCGCCAACCCGATTAACAACATAGAAAGGCATAAACGTATTCACTTCACCGGCCAATTCGATAAAGCGGGTATTCATTTCGTACTCACGCGCTTTCCAGGTCAAATAGAATGGGTCGATGGGAATACAATGGCCGCCCAATCCTGGTCCTGGATAAAAAGGCATAAACCCGAACGGTTTGGTGGAAGCCGCTTCAATCACTTCCCAAACATCAATACCCATGCGATCCAAGATCATTTTCATTTCGTTAACCAATGCGATATTCACGCTGCGGAAAATGTTTTCCAATAATTTGGTCGCCTCGGCGGCCTGTGTGCTGGAAACGGGAACGGTTTTCACAATCACCTGATCGTAAAGCGTGGTTACCAATTCCCTGGCATATTCATTATTGGCGCCAACCACTTTCGGAATGGTTCGTGTATTGAATTTGGGATTGGCCGGGTCTTCACGTTCAGGCGAAAAAGCCACCCAAAAATCACGATCACCTTTTAATCCGGATTTTTCCAAAATGGGTTTTAAAACTTCTTCGGTTGTCCCAGGAAATGTCGAACTTTCCAATACAATCAGTTGCCCCTTGCGAATGTGTTTGGATAAGGCTTCACCCGTTCCCGTAATGTACGAAAGATCCGGTTCGCGATGTTTGGTTAACGGCGTGGGCACGCAAATCAAAATGGCATCCACTTCAGGAATACGTGCAAAATCGGTTGTCGCTTCGAACAAACCGCTTTCACGCACTTTCTTTACACGAGACTCGTCAATATGTTTAATGTAAGACTTACCCGCATTTAATTTTTCAACTTTTTGCGGATCGATATCAAAACCGATCGTACGAAATCCTTTTTCCACGAATTCCATGAGCAACGGCAGGCCCACATATCCCAGGCCCACAACGCCGATATTTGCTTCCTTGTTTTTTATTTTTTCTACTAAGTCCATACCAAATTCTCCCTGTTAAGGTTAGTAGTCATTCTATTTACAGACGTTCATTGACTGTATTCCACATTATTGTTGTTCTTTAAATTTTGTTGAAGGCGGACGCCCGATCGGGAAGTAATCGATTCCCAACTTGGCCATGCGTTTGGGATCGTACAAATTCCGGCCGTCAAAAATCACCGGTTTATGCAACATTTCCTTGATCAAATAAAAATCGGGTTCACGAAATTCATTCCATTCGGTCATAATAATTAACCCGTCCGATCCTTCAAGGGCGTCGTAGCGTTTTTTGAACAAAGTCACCCCTTTATTCAAAATGTCTTCAAAACGCCACTCCGCTTCTTTCAAAGCTTCGGGATCATGGGCCTGAACATTAGCGCCTTCTTTAACCAAACCGCGGATTAAAGGAATGGCCGGTGCTTCGCGCATATCATCCGTATTCGGTTTAAACGCCAACCCCCAAACGGTAAACGTTTTGCCTTTAAGATCATTATTATAATACGTTTTGATTTTATCCAGCATTATGGTTTTTTGCCGTTCATTAACTTCTTCAACGGCCTGTAAAATTTTCAGATCAAGACCGTATTGTTTGGCCGTGCGAATAATGGCCTTTACATCTTTCGGGAAGCACGAACCGCCGTAGCCCGTTCCGGGAAAAATAAAATACGGCCCGATTCTCCGGTCGGCCCCGATACCGCGACGCACCATATCCACATCGGCGCCGACTTTCTCGCACAGATTGGCAATTTCATTAATGAAAGAAATTTTAGTGGCTAACATGGAATTGGCCGCATACTTAGTCAATTCCGCACTGCGAATATCCATGATAATGATTGGCTTACCGGTGCGTACAAAAGGCAGGTACAAATTGCGCATGGTATCGGCCACATCTTCCCGATCCGTACCGATAACCACACGGTCCGGCTTCATGAAATCTTCAATGGCAGCGCCTTCTTTTAAAAATTCCGGATTGGAGACAACCGCAAAATCGTGATTTGTGTATTTTTTGACTTCCTCTTTTACCCGATCCGCCGTTCCGACCGGGACGGTGCTTTTATTAACGATGATTTTAAAACCGTTCATGTAAGTACCGATATCCTTGGCAACGGCTAACACATGCTTTAAGTCGGCCGACCCGTCTTCCTGCGGCGGCGTTCCCACGGCAATAAAAATAATATTGGATTTTTCAACTGCGGTTTTAATATCCGTTGTAAACTGTAAACGATCCTGCTCCACATTGCGACGCACCATTTCTTCCAAACCTGGCTCGTAGATGGGAATTTGTCCGGCGTTTAACTTCTCAATTTTATCTTGGTCATTATCCACGCAAATAACATCATTACCGGCATCGGCAAAACAGGTACCGGCAACCAAGCCGACATAGCCTGTTCCAACCACTGCTATTCTCATAGTCCATTCTCCTTATTAAGTTGCATTTCCATGTTCCCCGTTATCGGGAAATTTTTAACAATAATTAGTTAGAAATATTGATATTCTTATTTGATCTTAAATCTTTCCCAAACAGACCGATCTAAAAAAATCGGCGGGATTTTTTCTTTTTCGAAGGCCCGTAATAATGATGATAATAATAATAGTAATACGAACCGTAAATCCCTTGAACGTCAAATCCGTTTAGAACCGTACCTAAAAGCCGTGCCGAAACCGATGAAAGCATCATGGTTGCGCGTTTAATGGCATCCTTCTCCGTTTGCCCGGCATAAACGACTAACAACGTGCCGTCCACAATGGTGCTTAAAATAGACGCGTCGGTTACGGCAATAACCGGTGGACTGTCAATAATTACAATATCATAATCTTCCTGCAATTGTTTCAGAAGATTCTTCATTTTCTGGGTGGCTAATAATTCGGAAGGATTAGGCGGCAGCACACCGCTGGTAATAATCTTCAAATTTTCGATAAACGTTTCATGGACAAGTTCATCATATTGCAATGAACCTGCAAGATAATTGGTTAAGCCCTTGTCTTTATCCATACCGAATACCGAATGAATGAGGGGCCGACGCAAATCGGCATCGATTAAAACAACCGAATTCCCGGCTTGAGCCATGGCAATCGCCAGATTGGCGGCCGTAGTGGATTTCCCTTCCTTTGGCCCGGCGCTGGTTACCAAAATGGTGCGCAATTCTTTTTCAACTTTACTGAATTGTAAATTTGTACGCAGCGTCCGGTAGGCCTCGGACACCGGTGATTTGGGATCGATATGGGTAATTAGACGGGCTTCTACCCGATTCCCTTCGTTGAGTTTTTTCTTTGCTTTTTCCAATTTTTCAATTTCAATCTTTGGAATAGTGGCCAAGACATTCAAACCGATACGCTCTACATCTTCAGGTTTGCGTACGGAACGATCGAGATATTCAATCATAAATGTTATTCCGATGCCCAAACCAAGGCCCAATAAAACGCCTAACATGATATTCATTTTCTTGTTGGGCTTAACCGGTTTTAAAGGTTTGATCGCCTTGTCAATAATACGCACGTTCCGGGCCTGTGCCGATTCCTGAATTTTAGCCTCTTCCAACTTTTGCGTTAACATAATGTAGGTCTGCTCGTCAACTTGTTTTCTGCGTTGTAACCGGGCTAATTGCAAGACTTTATCCGGCAGTTGTTCCATGCGCCTGTTGTATTTGTCCAATACATTTTGCAAAGCATCAATTTTAGCTTTGGCCGCTTCAACTTCTCCTGATAAGGTAATGGTTTTCGCCACCAAATCTTCCGATATTTTCAACGGATCCGATACCATTCCCGATGCAACTAATTTTTTTGCTTCCTTATTAAGCTGATCGCGCAGCGCCTTAATTTTTTCATCATATTGCTTAAGTTGATCGTCAAAATAAATGGTTTGACCCTCTTGTACGCTAGCCTTAATGGCCGACAAATAGATCACTTTTTGGGCTTCGGCATCGGCTAACTGTTGTTGTAAAGCTTGGATGTACGGTGTGGAAGTTTCGGTTAAATTTGCGCCTAGGGCTTTTTTCCGTTCTTCCAAAAGTTTATTGGCATTGTCCAATAATTGTTGTTTGGTTTGCAGTTCAATGCGGGCCTCTTCCAGCATGGATTCGGCTTGCGATAACTGCTGTACTAATTGCGTCGTTTCTGCATCCAAACTGGCAATTTTTTCGGTCTGTTGGAAATTGCGCAAGCGTTCTTCGGATTCTTTTAATTCTTTGGCTTTAATGCGTAAGCGTTCTTCGATGAACTTACGCATTTCCGTTACTTCCAGACGATTGGTTTCGGCATTTTGCTTGGCAAATTCTCTTGCAATCGTATTGGCAATATAAGCCGCCTCAAAAGGCGATCCCGCTTGATATTTTAGAGTCAAAATATCCGTATCGCGCTTGGGCTCCACATCCATGCTCTGCATCACGATTTCCACACGATCATTAAACGTCAATTCGGTGCCGTCATCCAAAGGATGGAAAAAGCTGATGGAATCGCGCACATCCGAATTTTCCAATTCATGCACCACTCGTTCGGCAATATTACGACTTTTTAAAATTTCCATCTGATTCGTAAGCATATTTGCCTGATTACCGAAAGAAGTTAGATTAAATAAACTTTGCTCAACCGAATTATTTGTCTCGATAAGTAAAGTAGTTGTTGCTTCATAAGTTGGCGGGGTTTTGAATGTGTAAATTAATGTGGCAATGAAGACCGCAATGAATGAAAAAGTAATGATCCAGCGTCCCCGATACAAAATACGAAGGTAATCAGAAAATTGTAAAGGTTGTTCCTGATCTTCGAATTCACTCGTATCCATCATATTCGGAACTTTGGCTTCCACTCGCTTCCTCCGAGATTCCCTTAATTGTTATTCGCATTTGATTGTTTTGAATATAAAGACAAAAACCGGGAAAATACATCTCCCGATCCTTAAAAAATATCTGCCTATTAAATTTCTTTGTCAATGGAATTCAAAAGATCCATTTACTCTAATTCATTTTCGTAAAAAACAATTGCGCAATATACATCAGAATTACTTAAATAAAAATTGATGATTGGCACAAATTAATCAATTATTCTTATCGGGAATCAAGAAAAAAATTTTCTCTTAAGCCTTTGAGTCCATTTCTTTATTTGATCCGATTTTTTGGCAAATATTTCATCATCCACATCTTGAATTTTAATCGTCTCTCCGGCAATGGCCTTTTGCGGATTTTCAAAAAACAATTTATTCAAAAAGGTACTATCGGCAAATTTTGATAATTCTTCATAAGCACGAATCAACGTCCGATAACTGCGATGTTTTGTTTCATGAGCATCCGAGGCCACAAAATGCACAAACCCACCTTTAACAAAACTTAAAGCGACATTTTGTACATTCTGACCGAACTGGCCGGTAATGCTCCCGGCGTTAATCTGAATGAGCGCCCCTTGTTGAAAAAAACCGTACAATTTATCCAATTTATTATGCAAATAAATATAACGTTCGGGATGCGCCAAAATCGGGGTGATACCTTGCAAACGGCATTGAAAAATAAATTCGCCGACACCATCAGGAAGATCGAGCAGCGGTAATTCAAATAAAAGATATTTTTGATTATTAGCCAAGGTAGCCCAAGGATACCGGAGCCAATCCATTAAACGTCGGCTAAAAAATAATTCCGCAGCTAATGAAAGGCGAATTGGAATACCGGCTTTTTGTGCTTCTTTCCGAACTTGCTCAAATCGTTGCACTACCTGCTCGCTGAAGGCATCATCGGTTAGTTCGGTGGCATGCGGAGTGGCTAACAAATGCGTGATATTCAATGAGGCGGCCTGCTCAAGCATTTCGAGCGTTTCATCCAATGTGCGAGCGCCGTCATCAAGGCCGAATAAATAATGCGAGTGGATATCTGTGAATTGCTGCGTGCCCATCAACTTTCTATCCCTATTCCCGCATGTCAACCACATTCATTTGCGGGGTTAGTGTAAAGTGAAATAATGAATCGGATAAATTGGTTTTGGTGTCGATATGAGAAAGATTAAAAACGGATTTATTTCCGTTGAGATCGGTAATTTCAATCTTAACGATCTGCCAATCATCATCCGTTACCCAAATTTTAATCGAATCGAAATAGCCATGCACATCTTCTTTGGGATCCAATTTAACGATGTACACTTTTTTGCCATCCATTTTCTTCTGAGCAATAAGCGTGGCATAATGCGTTTTGGGATATTTGAACAAAATATCTCGCGGCAATAGCGCCCCTGAATTTTTACGCACCTTGTCGATTAAAACCTGATTATTGATGCGGTTGTAAGTCCAAACCGTGTTACCATCCGAAATAATCAATTGATCTTCCGTTTCGAAACGATATTTTTTACCGTCTTTTACATACAATGTTCCGACCGTCGTTGATTTGGTTCCCGTTAATTGAAAAGTTTCCACTTTATCGAACGTAGCTTTAAAATTCTTAATATGATCGTATTTTTTTTGAACTTTTTTAATAATGCCTTCGGCATCAATGGCCCAAGTGGCTTGAGCAAAAAGCAGAAGAATAAATGTAAATAATATTTTGATTTTCATATTGCTTCCTTAATTTAAAAGATCTTTTTGAGTTTAAATTCATTTTTAACTGCGAAACGTTTACAACTTATTCCCAAGGCCAAATCAGTGCATCATCTCCTGCAATTCCTGCAAGGTAATTAGCACCTGGCGCGGTTTGCTGCCCTCGCCCGGGCCCACAATGCCGTCACGTTCAAGTTCGTCCATAATGCGCGCGGCACGGGAAAAACCGATCTTTAGTCTACGCTGCAAAAATGAAATAGATCCCTGCTGGTGTCTGACAACAATGGCTCTTGCTTCTTCGTACAGCGGATCGCGTTCCATAACATCTCCGTGCGCCCCGCCACCGGATGATTTACCGCTGGGTTGAGGGATACTGTAATAAGGCATTTTGGATTGACGGCTGATATGTGTAACGACGCGTTCCACTTCATCGGTCGAAACGAACGGATTTTGCAAACGGATCGGTTTGGGACTTCCTGGCGGCTGATACAACATATCTCCGTTGCCCAACAGTTGTTCGGCTCCGTTCATATCCAAAATGGTACGCGAATCCACTTTGCTGAATACGTAATATGCGATTCGCGCCGGAAAGTTAGCTTTAATCACGCCCGTTAAAACATCCACACTAGGCCGCTGGGTAGCAACAATCAAATGAATGCCGACCGCACGTGCCATTTGTGCCAAACGAGCAATGGGCGCTTCCACTTCTTTGGCGGCCACCATCATTAAATCGGCCAGCTCGTCAATCACAATAACAATGTAAGGCAATTGGGAAAACTTCCCGCTATGCCCGGAAGTTTCCTGCATTTGCTTTACTTTACGGTTGTATTCCACAATATTTCGAGCATGAATTTCCGACAGCCATTCGTAGCGGCGTTCCATTTCCAGCACCATACTATTCAGCATGCTAATGGCATTGCTGGGTTTGGTAATGACCGTTTCATCCAAATCCGGCCGCCAGACCAAATAAT
>JALWEA010000418.1:0-5435 GCA_027039465.1 Calditrichia bacterium
TATAGGTGTAAGTAACATAATCCATCAACTTAGTGATAATGGAAAGGCCCAGCCCGTGATCCTGCAAAACGCCGGAATCAATAACGTCATCTTCATCGCGGTAGTCGCCTTCTTCAAAAGAAAATGAAACGGTGAAAGGATCCAATATTTTGTAATACACCCATCCGTCCAACACTTTATTCAAAAGAAACTTTCGGCCGAATAAATACTGTGGGTACGGCGGGTAATACGATTCCGCTTGAAAACCAGGGCCGTGATCAAAAATGGAAATAACAATGAATTTCATGCCCATTTCAAATTGGAATCGCACCATTTCATCAATGGCAGCGGTATTGGAATGTTTGACAATATTGATAAAAACTTCGTTCATTACCGCACGTAAGTTCTGCGATAACTGTGCTTTATGGACATCTGGTACATGTAAATACGAAGCGATTAATTCCGCAAAGTCTTCGACCATGCGCGTGTATTCCAATTTACAAGGAACGTGAAAACGAACAATGTCATTCATAAATGCCTCAAGCGCTTTGATAGTAATTGGGTAGATTAATAATGAATTTAATCCATTCGCGGTCTTTGGCCTCAACACGGATTGAGCCGCCGTGCATTTCGACAATGCTCTTGACCGTGTAAAGTCCCAATCCCACGTTGCTGTGACCGCGCTTTTTGGTAAAGCGTGAAAATTTATTAAAAATCTTGGGTAGTTGATCTATGGGAACTTCATTGCCGTAATTCAAAAAATTAATTTCGAGCTCTTTGTCCTTCTTAAAAATACTAATCTCGATCTCACTGTCTTCCTTGCCGTATTGCACGGCATTTAGCAATAAATTACGACATACGACTTGAATCAGATGCAAATCGCCGTAAAAAATATTTTTCTCTTCCGGCGCATTGATTTTAACCGTTTGTTTGCGATGTTCCAGTTGAATTTTCACTTCTTCGATAATGGGCTTAATGGCATCTTCCACAATATCGAAAAGTTGGCGATCCATATTCAATTTGCCGTCTTCGATCAAGAACATATTAAGCAGAGTATCCACCATGGCAAACAGATTTTTCGTCAGTCGATCGATATTTTCCGTTAATGGGAGCAAACCATCCGTACGGTTTTGTTCGATTCGTTTTCTAACGATCCGATTATATCCGTAGATCGACGTTAACGAATTCTTGAATTCATGGGTAACAACGCTTAACAAATCACGGTATTTTTGATTCGTTTCGGTAAGCTTTTTTTGCATAAGTGAATTTTGACGAATCAAAACGGCTTGCGTTCCGAAGAGAATCAGGGATTTGATCTTCTCCTTAACCTCATCATCGTAATCTTCCAACTTGTGCAGGGAAATATCGGTAGGCGGCAAATTGTCGAGTCTTTGCAAATAGTCGTCTAAAATCGAGGTTAACAATTCTTTGCTTTGGGGTTCTTTTTCAATTAATTCCAGACCTTTGTCATATAAATTTTGGTACTCGCGGACATCCATACTTATTTTGTTAAGAATGGAAAGTTCTTCTTCATTAAATCCAAGCTTTTTCTCCATGACAGCCCTCATGTATTTGTACCTATTTTAACTTCGGCCGGAATTCAATTTTTTTTAGCTAAAAATAAATTTATTAATAAGATGGATAAAATCAAAGTAGAAGAAAAGATTCAATATGTACCGTCACCCATCGGAAAACAAAGAGGGAAATTGCCCTCTCAATTTAATGTAAGGACTTTTTAAGCCAATTGCATTAAGAAAAGCCAAGCAGCCCTTTAATTTCTGAAAAAGCCGTTTCTTTGTTTTCGACCTGAGAGAGCCATAGCTATCGGAAGGCTATACGGAAATCAGAATAAAAATAAAAATTTCGATTCTTTGAAACGTTTATAGCCTTTAAAATCACTATTGTGTTTGCTTTAAAAATCCCTAAAGGGCGGAAAATACTGAGCTTATAAATAATTAACCCCAACATAACTGTTGGGGCTAACATACTGCCTTTTATTTTGCCAATCCGAAATATCAGGATAGGGCTAACGTCTGAATACTCTAAAGCATTTTTCATTCTGACGAATTAGAAATCAACCAAGGCAATTCCTTTCGTTTACAACAAATTGATCATTTTAAAAATCGAATCGGAGAACGGTAGTCTAATCCGATGTCAATAGTCAATATTAGTAAACGTTCCATTTGCCATAAAACATTGGAGCTGCCTAATTACTCGTCCACAAGGAACTTTTGCTCTCCCCTTTCAACCACTTCACCGATAATGACCGCTTCGAAAGGATAACCGGCAATTTTCAACAATCGATTCAATCGGGGGACATCTTCACGCTTCAGGGCCATTACTAACCCGCCGTTTGTTTGTGGGTCAAACAAAACGCAATATTTCGGATCCATGAGATCTTCCTTGTGCGTCATGATCTCCTTAGCGTGCAGAATATTGCCATGCAAACCTCCCGGCCAGGCCGAATGATCTTCATAAACCTGTTTAAAGGCTTCAAACGTCGGAATATCATTCAGGAACAATCGAATCGAAAGATCATCATGCCCCGAAAGCATTTCATCCACATGGCCCAACAAGCCGAAACCGGTCACATCGGTACAGGCATGAACATCGATCCGGTTTTCCAAAGAAACGCTCACAGGCAAGGCATTAATAACGCGCATGCTATTGATCACTTCTTCTTCCTGCTGCTTGGTGCCTTCGCCATGCATCAATTTGGTGGTCACAACGCCCGTGCCGATCGGTTTGGTCAGCACTAAAACATCGCCTTTTTGAATGGTATTATTGCGCCATATCTTATCGGGATGCACGATGCCCGTAACCGCCAGGCCGTACAACAATTCCTGATCCTGAATCGAATGCCCGCCGGCAACCACGCAATTCACCTCCATGGCCTTATCCATACCGCCCTGTAAAATCTTAGCCACGGTTTCCGGCTTAACTTTGCCCATGTGAAAACCTAAAATATTAATGGCCTGAACGGGCGTACCTCCCATGGCAAAAACGTCGCTCAGGGAATTGGCAGCGGCAATTTGTCCGTAAATGTACGGATCATCCACTATCGGGGTAAAAAAGTCCGCGGTCATGATGATGGCCAATGAATCATTTATTTTATAGACGCTGGCGTCGTCGGCAGAATCATTGCCCACCAACAAGCGATCGTGAGCTTTAACCCGAAGTTTGTCCAAAATCTTATCCAGAACCTCCGGATGCACTTTGCTTGCTCAGCCAGCGCATGAGGCTATTTGTGTAAGCCTTTTCTCTTCCATTTAAAACATTCTTCTCCGTTTGCTTAAAAATTTGGTTAATGCGATATTTAACGGTTCATCCGTAAACATTTGTTGATAATCAATATTGTTTTTACTGGTTTCCAAACGGTAATATTTCAAAAAATTCCGAAAGCGCTCACGATATTGCTGTCGGATGAAAAAGGGTTGGGTTTTCACCCGCTCGTCGCTTTCAAGGTCTTTAAACATCACATTTCCGTTAAACTCGAATTCAAGTTCCTGACGATCGAGAATATGAAAAACCAAAACCTCGTGTTTATCGTGCCGAAAATGTTTCAATCCTTTCAGAATTTCCTCCGGATCGTCCAAAAGATCGGAAATCAGGATAATCAATCCGCGACGTCGGAATTGATCGGCAATTTGATGTAACACCGTACCGACGGAGGTGTCTTTACCCATTTGTGCCTGCCCGATATGTTTAAGCATCAGGCGTAAATACGATCCCATGGAACGCGGCGGCATCTGCAAGCGAATCCGATCATCAAAAAGCACCAAGCCCGTGGCATCCCGTTGGTGTAAAAGCAAATATGCCAACGCCGAGGCCAGGTACGACGCGTACATCCATTTACTGACCTTAGCACTTTGATAGGCCATCGAAGAAGAGACATCCAGCAAAATATAGCTGCGTAAATTCGTCTCTTCTTCAAATTGTTTTATGTAATAACGATCGGTGCGCGCATAAACCTTCCAGTCCACAAAGCGCAAGGCGTCTCCCGGCATGTAAGGCCGATGCTGAGCGAATTCAACGCTAAAACCGTGAAAAGGGCTTTTGTGCAATCCGGTAATAAAGCCTTCCACAACGGATCGGGCGATCAGTTCCAAATTACCGATATTGGCCAAGAACTGCGGATCGAGATATTTTGTCGATTGCAACTGCACGCATTCACTTCTTGCTTAATTAAAATTGAAAGGCAAAATTAAAACAAAATGAAATTATTTACAATAATTTTTTAAGGAAAATTATTATCAAATAATACAAATCAAAGCGTTTGTTTCGGAAAGATTGCATTCACTAAAAATTACTTTCCGGTTCAAAATATTTGCAACTGTCGTTTAACCGAACATCGCGATCCGTAAGTCGACAGCGGTAATAAAAATCTTCTTCACCGGAGGCGGTGGTTTTAATGTAAGCTTGTCGGAATTTGCAAAATTGGCAAGTGTGCATATTGATTTTATTGGCTCGATGCACGTACTGCGCTTTCTGTAAAATAGGTGCAACTACATTCATAATGCTACGCAAACGAACCACAATCATTCGAATGCGAATGAGCGCAATAATTTGAATAACCAATAAAACGAAAAATGCTATTAAAAGTATGGTTAATAAATCCATCATTGTAAAGATCTATCTTTTTGTTTCTTTTTACGTTTCTATCAAATAAATTGTTTCCGCCCGATCAACTTTGGGAAATTTGATCGATGCCTTCTTTGGCCATACTCCAATTTTCGTATTCAAACACGAAACACTTTAATAGATCGGATGAATTTCTTAAAGTTTTAATGAAATGAAGCCACGGTAAGTCACCTTTTAGAAACGGACGCCAATAGGTGCGTTCGCCTCCTTCTTCGGTTTGGTCAATGGCATGAATTAAAAACGGAAGGGAATGATTTTGTAAGAATTCAAATAACCCGTCAATTTGCGAAGTAATCTGTTTAAACGTAAGCTCGGGCGGCGCCTGATGGTAAAAGCGCGGGATATCAAGAACAGCCCAAAACGGTGGTTCCGAATTTTTTAATTTTTCTTGCAAGATATCTTTGAAGGTATCCGGCTCCGAACCTGGAAAATCGTTTTCGATTGCCAATATCATTTCCGGGAAATAAGGCATAAAACGCTCTACTGTCGGCGCCCATTGCTGATGTTGAATGATAATGACGGGATTTTGCGTTACAAATGTTTGCAAAGTATGTAGGCAATATTGAATGGTCGCTTCACCTGCCGCGGCAGGGAGATGAAAACACGCATTAAGGCCTTGAGCATATTTCAGATAAGAAACAAGATCTTCTTTTAAAGTTTGCGGATTAATATAGAACTGGACATGATTGAGATTTTCCGAACGCGCCCACTCAATGGTTTTAAGCCAGTCAAATCCGTATTCCTTTGCCACGGAGGTCGCAATGCCGACCTTTCGACGATCAATCCGTGGTATCAAATTCAATTCCATTTTGTTT
>JALWEA010000418.1:5445-28989 GCA_027039465.1 Calditrichia bacterium
GTCATGGGCCCCACTCCGCCCGGAACCGGAGTAATAGCCCGCACCTTGGGAAGCACTTTTTCGAAATCCACATCGCCGGTTAGAATATAACCTTTTTCATTATCAGCGTCAACGCGATTAATGCCCACATCAATTATCACGGCATTTTCTTTAACCATATCTGCGATGACAAATTTCGGCCGTCCCATAGCGGCTATAATTACGTCGGCACGCCGGGTGTGTTCCGCCAAATTTTCGGTACGACTGTGCACGACCGTCACCGTGGCATTTGCGTAATCATTCTTTTGCATGAGCAGATTGGCCATAGGTTTGCCGACAATGTTACTACGGCCGATTACCACGGCGTGTTTGCCGTTCAGCGAAATCTGATAATATTTAAAGATTTCCATAATGCCGGCCGGGGTGCATGGGAGAATGTACGGCTTACCGCTTACCAACAACCCCACATTGCGCGGATGAAAGCAGTCCACATCCTTATCGGGGTTGATCTTTTGAATGACTTTATTTTCATCAATATGTTCAGGAAGGGGTAATTGGACTAAAATCCCGTGTACCGACGGGTTTGTATTTAAATCGTCGATTATTTTCAAAAGGCGTTCTTCCGAAGTCTCTTCCGGTAAATAAATGGTTTCGGAATCCATGCCCAGCTTTTTACTTGTTTTTTCTTTTCGTCCGACATAAACTTTGGAGGCAGGATCATTCCCGACCAATATTACAGTAAGCTTTGGCAGAATATGACGGGATTGTAAAACAGACAGGCCATCCCTTACTTTTTGGTAAATGTGTTCCGCTACCGGTTTTCCTTTGAGCAATTTTTCTTCGTACAAAGTCCCAGCCCTCGTTTTTTAGGTTACAGGTTTGTGGAGCTTTTGGTCGTGGAAGAGTGTTAAGTGAACGTTATTCGTATATCCGTTAATCGTATATTCGTTAAGTTTTGGTTATTCATCATTTTGTGCCCAAGTTCGGGAATCGGAGCAAAGTTCAAGTTTCGAGATGACTCTATAACCGTCACCCTAATCATGATACAAGCCATGATTAACGCTTAACGAATATACGAATATACGAATAACGTTTTCCAAATAACTCTTAACCCATTTCTCTATTTACCAATTCAACTAATATCCGAAAAGAATCAGGCAAAATCCAGCGCCCGGAACTCGCGGATTACCACGACTTTTACCTGACCCGGATAGCCGGAATCGCTTTGGATTTTTTTGGCAATATCTTTTGCCAACATGTAACTGGAGGTATCATCCACTTTTTCATGATCCACAATGACGCGCACTTCTTTACCGGCCTGAATGGCATAAGCCGCTTTTACGCCTTCGAACGACATGGCGATATTTTCGAAGTTGGTCATTCGACTGACAAAATTCTCGATCACTTCCCGGCGTGCACCCGGACGCGAACGGCTGATGTCGTTGGCAATTTGCACCAGAATGGTGATGGGTGAAATGGCTTCCACGGCTCCATGGTGCCCGGCAATGGCATTCAGCACGATGGGATTTTCACCGTATTTTTTGGCAATATCAAACCCCAACTGGGCATGATCGCCTTCCACGCTGCGGCGATCCAAGGCGCGGCCAATATCGTGCAACAGTCCGGCCCGACGTGCCAATTGCTCGTCTAATCCGAGTTCTGCCGCCATAATACCTGCAATGGTGGCAACTTCTTTACTATGCTGCAACACATTTTGTCCGTAACTGGTGCGGAAACGCAATTTTCCCAAAAGGTAAATCAATTCCGGATGCAGGCCGTGCAAACCGACATCAATAAGCGCCTGTTCGCCCAATTCACGCAGATATTCATCCATTTCCTGCACGGTTTTTTCATAGGTCTCTTCAATGCGCCCCGGGTGGATGCGTCCGTCATTGACTAGCTTTTCCATGGTCAAACGGGCCAGTTCCCGACGAAACGGATCATAGCCGCTTAAAATGACCGCTTCCGGTGTATCATCGACAATCACATCGATGCCGGTTACGATTTCAAAAGCACGAATATTACGGCCTTCACGACCGATGATGCGCCCTTTCATTTCGTCGCTGGGTAATGTTACAATGGAAACCGTGGATTCGATGGCGTGATCCGAAGCCGTTTGCTGCATGGCCGAGATAACCACATCCTTAGCCTTGCTCTGGGCCTCTTTCTGCGCTTCGTCAATGATCTTGTAAACCAAACCGGCCGCTTCTTTTTTGGCGGTATCAATCAGGTTGTCCATTAACAGCTTTTTGGCTTCTTCACGCGTTAAACCGGCAATGGTTTCCAATTTGCGGTTCTGCTCATCCAAAAGCGCTTCTAATTTTTCCTGTTTAATGTTCAGTTGATTTTCTTTGTTTTTCAGCTCACGTTCCTGAATAAACAAATCGCGTTCTTTTTTGCGGATCAAATCAACTTTACGATCCAGATTGTTCTCGCGTGTATTTAAATCGCTTTCCAGCTTATGTAGCGATTTTTTTCTGGATTCGAATTCTTCTTCCAGATGTTGTTTCATCTGAAAGATTTCGTCTTCGGCTTCTAATAATTTTTCTTTCTTTTCATTTTCCGCTTCGTCTTTTGCAGATTCAATAATCTCCTGACTTTTCTTCTTCACTGCCGCCAGGCTATTTTTACCCAACCACGAATTTAAAAACCAGCCGAGACTAAAAGAAAGAACCGCAAGCAGAATCAATATTAATACAATCGTCACCTTTCAACCTCCTTTTTCGCTTCCTTCAAGAAGGAATCCGTAAACAAAAAAGCCCTGCCTCTTTACCGGACTACTCATAGAACCTTATTATCAGCACAGTGGGCACCTCCTGAGCGGGTCATGCTTCCTCTGCATTCCGCCAAGGCGGAACCGGGGCTTGCAATCAACGCCCAGAGACCAGTTCCCTGTTTTGATGGTGTTGGTCCTATTTAGTCCCGCGTAAGGAGACAGGGCTAAATAGCAATTGGACATCTGACTGATTGCTATCAGTCAGATGACAATTGGTCCGGGGACTGATAGCTATCAGTCCCCAAAAAGGAAAAGAACAATCTATTCTTCCAAAACTTCGGCCAGTTCCCTATTTAATCGTTTCGCTTCTTCATCTAATTGATCCAATAGCTTCTGCCGATACAATCGCTCCTGAAATAACTCTTCCGTGATATTTAAGGCAGCTAAAATCGCCACTTTAGCTGTCGATTTAATTGAATGATGTTTATCAATTGCTCGCATTTTTTCATCAATATATTGAGCGATTTCTTTCACGTAGTTTTCATCACTATCCGAGACCAAAGTGTATTCCGAACCGAATATGTTCACACGAATCTGGCCTGCAGCCATTTTTTACTTCTTTTCCTTTTTAAGCTTTTTCAACACCAAATCGTTTAGTTAGTTAGTTTTTCTAACTCAGCGATCAACTTAGTAAGGCGTTGTTTGATTTTTTCTTTTTCCGATTTCAACTTTTCATTTTCAGCCATCAATTTCTGCAATCGTCCGTCGCTCGTCTCTTTGTCTGAATTTTCGGTTTGCTGCAACCGATTCTTTAGTGCTTTATTTTCCTGAATCAACTGATAATTT
Source organism: Calditrichia bacterium (assembly GCA_027039465.1). Taxonomy (GTDB): domain Bacteria; phylum Calditrichota; class Calditrichia; order Calditrichales; family Calditrichaceae; genus Caldithrix. Next base: position 8,987 of record JALWEA010000418.1, read on the forward strand.
CTAAAGCGCAGCTCCCGATATCTTTCAACAACCCGTTGAACGGTTTCCCTTAAATGATCAAAATTTTCAAGATTCATTCCTTACTTCCGTAAGCTGGCTGAAAAATGTTTTGTTGTTTTATTAATTATTTGCCGGAAGTATTTATCTACTTCCCGATCGCTAAGTGTTCGTTCCGCGGATTGATAACGCAAACGTAAGCCAAGGCTGCGTTTCCCGGCAGGAATCTTGTCGCCCTGGTAAACGTCAAAGATATCCACGGATTGTAACAGGGAACCTCCATTTTTTTTCACAAATTCGACCACATCAGCCGCCGTAATTCCTTCATCCAGCAATAAGGCGATATCCCGTTCGGAATAAGGAAATTTGGGAATCGGCTGATATTGTCTTTCAAAGAGCACGTGTTTCGTTAAAACATCCACGTTTAATTCAAAAGCAAACACCGGATGTTCAATATCGAACACCGCACAAACATCGGGATGAATCCGTCCGCCAACGCCAAGGAGTTCATCACCCGATTGAATGGCTATGGTTTCTTCCGGTGTCATGTACTTTGATTTATCATATAAAATTATTTGGTAGTTGTCAAGAAATATTTTACGCAAAAAAGTTTCCAAATATCCCTTAATATCATAAAAATCAACCCATTGCTCCGAAACATTCCAGGCCGGCAAATAACGATTTCCGGTAATAACAACGGCCAAAGAATAGGGTTGGGTCGGAATGTTCTTTCCGTCAAAATGCGTAAAAATTCGCCCGATTTCAAAAAAACGCAAATTGCGGTTATTGCGATTGAGATTGTGACTGACCGCTTTCAACATCCCGGCCAATAACGAAGGCCGCATAAAGGCCATGTCGTCGCTCACGGGATTCTTGATCTTAATCGGTTCTTCGCTCGCAAAAGCAAACGCTTCTTCCTTTTTGACCATACTCTGCGTGAAAATTTCCTGCAACCCTAAGGCCAGTAACTCTTCGCGGAAAAAACGCATTTGTCGTTCATGTTCCGAAATAGGCATATCGTAGGGAATGGTAGCGCGGTCATGCGCGGGTAAATTGGAATAACCTGTCAGACGCGCCACTTCCTCGGCCAAATCTTCTACAATGGACAAATCATGGCGGAAAGTAGGAACGATCACGCGATCACCCTTAACCTGCAACTGAATGGAAAGCAGCTTTTGACGAATGGCTTCCTTGTCAAAATCCGTTCCTAAAATCCGGTTAATACGCTCCGTGTTCAAAGGTATCTCATTTTGTTTGATCGGCTGAGGATAAACGTCATAAATGCCTTGCACCACTTCTCCGTCGGCCAACTCAACCATTAATTGAGCCGCCCGATCAATAGCCCGAACTACATTTTCCGGATCCGTACCGCGTTCGAAACGTTGGGAAGCGTCCGTACTCAGGCCCAATCGTTTGGAAGCGGTTGCAATGCGTTCCGGCTTAAAATAGGCGCTTTCCAGAAAAATATTTTGCGTACTGTCGGAAACTTCCGAGTTTTGCCCGCCCATAATACCGCCGATGGCTACCGCTTTCTCCGCATCGCAAATCATAACCGTATTTTCGGGCAAAATCCGCTCTTTGTCATCGAGAGTAACAAAACGTTCGCCAGGCTTACTGGCGCGCACATGAATTTCCGGCCCGCTTAAAGTCGCCAAATCAAAGGCATGCAACGGATGCCCCAATTCCATCAAAACATAATTGGTAATATCCACGATATTATTAATCGGTCTCAAACCGACGGCTTCCAATTTTTGCTGCATCCACTCCGGACTCGGCGCAATTTTCACATTGCGAATAATGCGTCCGGCATAACGCGGGCAGCCTTCGGTATCATGAATCTCAATTTTCACCAAATCTTCAACGCGTTCGGAAGAGGCTTCTTCCACCTTTACTTGAATCGGTTTTAACGGATTGCCCGTTAACGCCGCCACCTCGCGGGCGATACCGTAAACGCTCAGGCAATCGCCGCGGTTGGGAGTAATGGCAATATCGAAGATCCAATCCTGATATTCTTCTTCAAGCAAACGGTAAACATCTGCGCCGAGCGGATATTCCTTGTCGAAGGCCCAAATACCGTCCGAGTGCGCTTCGAGCCCCAACTCTTCTTTGGAGCATATCATACCAAACGATTCTACGCCGCGAATCTTGGCTTTCTTCAATTTAATACCGATCGGTAACTGCGCCCCGACCTTAGCAAACGGAACATATTGTCCCTGCTTTACATTGGGCGCCCCGCAAATGACCTGATAGGTGCCTTCGTCGGTTTTAACTTCACATACCGACAATTTATCGGCATTGGGATGTTTTTCGGCCTTGTTCACATAACCGACAACCACATCGGTAAACGGTTTTATGCGCGGCTCCACTTCTTCCACTTCCAAACCGGCTTCGGTCAACATACCGGCCAGTTCGGCGGGCGTCTCCTTAAAATCAACAAATTCTTTTAACCAACGATACGTTACTTTCATTGCTTTTCCACATTCAAAATTGGTTTAAAAATCGAACATCATTTTCAAAAAAGATTCGAATATCATCAATCGCGTATTTAATCATGGCAATGCGATCGATGCCCATACCAAAGGCGTACCCGGTATATTTTTCAGGATCGACCCCGGCAGCTTTAAACACATTGGGATGCACCATGCCCGCACCGGAAATTTCCATCCAACCCGTATTTTTACAAACCCGGCACCCCTTGCCTCCGCAAAATACGCAACTGAAATCGTATTCCGCACTTGGCTCGGTGAACGGGAAGAAACTAGGACGGAAGCGCACCTTAACATCCTTACCGAACATGCGATGTGCAAATGCCTGAATCACACCTTTTAAATCGGCAAAGGTGATTCCTTCGTCCACTACCAATCCTTCCACCTGATGAAAAAACGGCGAATGACTGGCATCCGGTGTATCCCTGCGATACACACGCCCCGGAGCGATCATTTGAATGGGCGGCTTCTGGCGCTTCATCACACGAATTTGTACCGGTGAGGTATGGGTTCGCAAAAGAATGTCGTCCGTAATGTATAAGGTGTCCTGCATGTCGCGGGCGGGATGGGTTTTGGGAATATTGAGCGCTTCGAAATTGTAAAAATCATTTTCAATTTCCGGCCCGTCTTCGATGCTAAATCCCAAGCCTCTGAAAATATCTTTGATTTCATCGGCCACTTTTAACAACGGATGACGACCGCCCGCAAACGGCTTGCGACCAGGCAGCGTCAAGTCTAGGCGGTGGCCCTTTTCCTCGGCGCGTTTAAAACGATTCAGCAATTCCTGATACTGCGCTTCCAACTCTTTTTTGAGTTCGTTAAGCGCTTTGCCAAACAAAGGGCGCTCTTCCTTGGGCAATTCCCCCATGCGATCAAAAGCCGACGAAATAAGTCCTTTACGCCCTAAAAATTTTACGCGAAAAGGCTCCAAATCCTTTAAAGATTTAATCGCTTTGGAATCTTGTAAAAATTCGGCGCGAATCTTTTCGATAATCTCATTCATTGTTCAACTGCCTACATTTGAGTTTAAGAAAGAATACCGATGTATTCTTCAATTCGGATAGGAATAAAAAAAGGAAGGCCATGGAATGCACCTCCCTTTTAAATTGAATTCATCGTTTACATGATATTTACGCAGTTACCTGTTTTACCAGTTCTGAAAATCCTTCGGGATTATGAACAGCCATATCGGCCAAAACCTTACGATCAAGGGCGACATTGGCTTGTTTTAATTTATTCATGAAAACAGAATATGAAATTCCGTTCAAACGACAGGCGGCATTGATGCGCGTAATCCACAAACTGCGGAAGGTGCGTTTTTTAGCCCGACGATCGCGATAGGCGTATTGCCAACCTTTTTCCACCTGATCTTTGGCGGTCTTGTACAAACGGCCTTTACCCAAACGGTAGCCTTTGGCCGCCTTCAGTACTTTTTTTCTCCTTTTACGAGCAGCTACGTTATTTTTTGCACGTGGCATTTTTATCTCCTACTGTTTTTCATTCATTAAAGATTAAGAGCTAAATACAAACTCCCGATCAACTATTAAAACGACAATCGAACGCTTCAGCTATTTAATCTTTCTTAGGCAAGAATCATACGTTTTACGCGTTTGGCATCCGCTTCGGAAACCATGGATTCTTTGCGCAGATTACGTTTTCTTTTCGCGCTTTTCTTGGTCAAAATATGGCTGTGGTAAGCGCTGTGTCTTTTTATTTTTCCGCTTGCGGTTACACGAAACCGTTTTTTTGCTCCACGGTTTGATTTCATTTTAGGCATTCTATTCACCCCTTTCCTACTTTAATGTCATCACCATGGTCATGTTACGACCTTCAAATTTAATACCGCTCTCCACTTTAGCGATATCATCCAGCATCTCAATTACCTTTTGTAAAAGCTGTTCGCCGAATTCCTTATGCGCCAATTCCCGTCCTCTGAAATGAACGGTAAACTTAACTTTGTTCTTGTTCATCAAGAAGCTGCGCGCATGTTTGACCTTGTATTCCAAATCGTGCGCTTCCGTTTTCGGGCGCATACGAATTTCTTTGACGACAACCGTATGCTGTTTTTTCTTACTTAATTTTTCTTTTTTGCTTTTTTCATACGTATATTTGCCAAAATCCATGATCTTGCACACCGGCGGCTTGGCTTGCGGAGCGATTTCCACCAAATCCAAACCCGCTTTTTGTGCTTCTTCCAACGCCTTTTTGATAGGCACGATTCCGACTTGTTTTCCATCGGCGCCGATCAACCGAACTTCTTCGGCTCTAATGGCTTCGTTAATCCGGGTTTTGTCTGATGCACTGCTAATTGAACCCGTCCTCCTTAAATTAATGCTACTTATCTTGCTTTATTTCTTCAAGTAATCTGTCTCTAAACTGATCGACAGCCATGCTGCCCAAGTCACCTTCGCCTTTATGACGCACAGAGACTTGACCGCTTTCCAATTCCTTGTCGCCGATAATCAGCATGTACGGAATCTTCTGAACTTCGGCTTCACGAATTTTAAAACCGATCTTTTCGTTACGTTTATCCGATTCCACGCGCAGGCCCGCATCGCGCAATTGATCCGTGACCTTGTCGGCAAATTCAAAATGGCGATCGGCAATCGGCAAGATCATAACCTGCGTCGGCGCTAACCACAACGGGAAATTCCCGGCATAATGTTCAATTAAAATGCCGAAGAAACGCTCGATGGAACCCAACAGCGCACGGTGAATAACGATCGGTCGGTAATTTTGCCCGTCTTTGTCCACAAAATTCAAATCAAATCGTTCGGGCAGATTAAAATCGACCTGAATTGTTGAACATTGCCAACGGCGACCTAAAACGTCTTTGATTTTAATATCGATCTTCGGGCCGTAAAACACACCTTCGCCCGGATCTATTTCGTAGGCCATTCCTTTTTCTTCCAGCGCTTCGCGTAAAGCATTGGTGGCATGATCCCAGCTTTCCACATCACCCACAAATTTTTCCGGTCGGGTTGACAGGTAAACTTCATATTCGTCAAATCCGAATTTGCCGAGCACTTTGGCATTCAAATCCAAAACGCGCATAATTTCGCCGCGCAATTGATCGGGATGACAAAAGATATGGGCATCATCCTGCGTAAAACCGCGCACACGCATCAAGCCGTGCAAAACACCCGAACGCTCGTAGCGATAAACGGTTCCCAATTCGGCAAATCTAAGCGGCAGGTCGCGATAGCTGCGAATTTTGGATTTGTAAATCATCATGTGGAACGGGCAGTTCATGGGCTTCAATTGATATTCCACATCATCCACTACCATCGTTCCGAACATGTTTTCACGGTAAAAATTGGCATGGCCGCTGATTTCCCACAACTGGAACTTGGCAATATGCGGTGTGGTAACCAATTGATACCCGTTGCGCAGCAATTCGTCTTTCATGTAAGTTTCAATAATATGGCGAATCAAACTGCCCTTGGGATGCCACAGAATCAACCCGCTGCCAATTTCATCCTGAATGCTGAACAAATCCAGCTCGCGCCCCAGCTTTCGGTGGTCGCGTCGTTTGGCTTCTTCAATACGGAATAAATGTGCTTTCAATTGTTTTTTATCCGGATAATTGGTCGCGTAAATGCGCTGCAGCATTTTATTCTTTTCATCGCCATGCCAGTAAGCACCTGCCACGGAAAGCAGTTTAAAATGCTTTCCCAAATATCCGGTCGAAGGCACATGCGGCCCGCGGCACAAATCCGTGAATTCACCCTGCGAATAAGCGCTTAACTTTTCATCACGGTTATTGATTTCCCGAATCAACTCAACTTTGAGATCTTCATGGATTTTTTTGAAGAATTCAACGGCTTCTTCAAAGCTCAGTTCTTTACGCTCGATCGGTAAATTTTCATCTACGATCTTGGCCATTTCGGCTTCGATGGCCGGAAAATCTTCGGGCGTAATCGGCCGATCCAAATCGATATCATAGTAAAACCCGTCTTCAATGGAAGGCCCGATACCGAGCTTTGCTTCCGGGAAAAGACGTTTAATCGCCTGAGCCATCAAATGGGCGGACGAATGCCAAAAGACATCTCTGCCTTCTTTATCTTTAAACGTTAAGATTTGCAACGTGCCGGATTCGGTCAAAGGCTGTGTTAACGAAATGACCGTATCGTTAAATTTAGCGGCGACCGCTTGTTTTGCCAATCGATTGCTGATGCTTTTGGCAATTTCAAGAGGGGTAACGCCTGCTTCGAATTCCTGCTGACTGTTATCCGGAAAAGTTATCGTAATTTTCGCCAATCCGTTTTCCTCAATTCAATAAATCATAAAATCAGATAAAAGAAACCACGGGTTGCCCCGTGGCCTTTCGTGGGATGGGGGAGACTCGAACTCCCGACCTCTACGATGTCAACGTAGCGCTCTAACCAACTGAGCTACCGCCCCATCAAAACGAATGTCAAATTTAAGTGATAAAACGAATAAAATCAATATCTATTTTAAAATCGTTAAAATATTCTTTTAATCAAAAAAAAAGCCCTGACCATGATCAGGGCTGTTCATGTGGGGAGGGAAGGATTCGAACCTCCGAAGGCACTCGGCCGGCAGATTTACAGTCTGCTGCGTTTGACCGCTCCGCAACCTCCCCGCTCAAAAACGAGACGACAAATATAAGGAATTTGATAATTGCAAGTCAATAGGCAAAGCAAAAAAATTTTAATTTTTTGCTTTTTTTAATCGCAATTTTAAACCCGAATAAATGCCTCTTTCGTAATCAACCTGGTTTGGATTTCGGGATAATATTTTTTAATGGTAAAAAAACTGCGAGGTTCCCTTTGACTTGTCCACTTTGTTTCAATTGCTTCTATTCCGCTCTCATTTTGAACAATGAAATCAATTTCGGTTTGATTGGTGGTACGCCAAAAATTTATTTTATTAAGTTTACCGGGATCTTGAGCTAATAGTTCCAACAAGTAAAAATTTTCAAATAGTATCCCGATATCATTCCGCAATTGCGGTTCATTAAAATTATTAATGGCAAAGTTCCGCAGGCCCAAATCTAAAAAATACAATTTAGGCGTTTTAACAATTTCTTTCTTATAATTTTTGTAGAACGGATAAATACGCTTTATGATAAAAGTTGATTCCAGAACTTGAATATATTTTTCCGTAAGCGTTCTGTTGATGCGCAAACTTTTGGACAAATTTTCAAGATTTAATAATTGCCCGCAATTTACCGCTAAAAATTTGAGTAAATTATTGAACGCGGTGATGTTGTCAATATGTAGATAATCACTAATGTCCTTTTCGATGTAAGTTTGATAAATATCCTTAATCAACAGCTTCTTTTGTTTGGCATCACGTTCCAACGCAACTTCGGGGTAACTTCCGAAAATCAACATTTCATACAGCGCTTCTTTAGGCGTAATCGGACGGTTAAAATCGATGAATTCATTAAACGAAAGCCGTTGCAGTTCAAAAGTCCTTGCACGCCCTACCAAGTTTTCTTTTGTTTTGGCCCGAACTTCCAATTGAGAAGAGCCTGTAAAAATGACTTTTATGTTCAGATTCAGGTCATACAACATTTTAAGAAAAAGTCCCGGATTTTCCAGACGTTGGACTTCATCCAGGAAAATAAATTGGCGATTCCTTGATTTGCCAATAAAATTCAGAAACGCAGGTAAATCGGAAAATAATTCATGTAATTTCAAATCATCCAGATTGAAGTAAAAAATATCTAACGGGGATACTTGTTGTCTTTTTATCAAATATTCAATTAACAAAAACAACAATGAACTTTTACCAACCTGCCTACTCCCGGTAATTCCTATTAATTTTTTATTGTCCAAATTTTCAATTAATTCCGCAAGTAATTTTCTCGGCTTTAAATTAAAATGAAAATTTGTATCAAAACGCCAAGGATTTTGCAGTTCAAAAATATCTTTAATCATAAAATTAACTAGTTCATTTTTTATTTTAACTAAAAAATAAACTGTTTTCTCAGAAAATGCAAAAAATTATTTGGGGTAACAAGATGATTCTTAAGCATCGGTTGTTAAATTGAAAGTTCTTTTTAAAATTCTAAAAGTACCGATCAGGGAATGTTGGATATTTGATTTTGGTAAAATGCCGTTCTAATGGTCTTAAATCGGAATTTGTTTAAATCAAAAAAATAAAAATGAATCCGCTTATTTCTTGGTATTAAGCAAGCGAACCGTTGCTCATTTTAGCCGGAATGTGAATGGTTTTACCCAATCCCATTAATTTTTTGGTTTGCTGATAATAGGCTTTCAGGAAAACTTTCGGTACTTCAATGTAACGCAGCTTTAAATACATCAAACGAACTTTGGTAGTCATGATGCTCTCCTTGCATTGTTTTTTTCCCTACATTAAATATATCGGCATGATTTGGCTGAAATTAATCTTTTTTTAAATGATGGGCATAAACAAAGCAAGGGAGTAAAAAAATAGCGGGAGTGTGTGGGAGTCGAACCCACCCGTCCCATTTAGCGGGACACACGCGGCTTTGAAGGCCGGGGGGGCCACCGGGCCCCATGCACTCCCAGGAGATGTTGAAGATACAAATTTAAAACCATAAAACGCAATATTTGTTGGAAGGTATTTCATTTCTTTAGTATCTTTGTGTATACGAACTTACCCGGAGAAATACTATGTTGAAAAAGTGTTTATTAAGCGAATCGCAATTAAATAAACGGGTTGATCTTTCCCGTTTCCGCTTCGAAACTACGGCGGATATTCCTCCCTTAAAAACGGTGATCGGTCAGGAGCGCGCCGTCTCTTCCATCAATTTTGCCCTTGGCATGGATCATTCCGGCTATAATATTTTTGTTTCCGGCCACTACGGCAGCGGGCGCACCACTATCGTAATGGATTTGCTGAAAAAAGTTGCCGCAAACGGTCAGGTTCCTCCGGATTGTATTTTGGTTTACAATTTTGAAGCCCCGGACGAGCCCATTTCCATTCAGCTTCCGGCCGGCGAGGCAAGTGAATTTAAAAGTCGCCTGCAAAAACTGATTACCAGTTTGCGCAAAGAATTGAAAAAATCGTTTGAATCCAAACATTTTGACCAGGAAAAGTCCAAATTGGTGGATTCTTTTCAGGAAAAGAAACAAGAGCTGTTAAATCAATTGGAACTGGAAGCCAAGGCCTTAAACATTCAAATTCAGGCTTCCAACGTGGGCTACGTAACCATTCCGTTTAGAGACGGCAAACCGTTAACGGCAGAAGAATTCCAAAAATTACCCAAGGAAGAACAGGACACGATTAATAATAACATTAATTATATCCAAAAGCGCATTCAGTACGTCCTGCGCGAGATGAACATTCTGGATCGCAAATTGGCCGATAAATTGGAAGAACTGACGCAAAAAACGGCCCGTTTTGTGGTTAATAATCATTTTGCTCACATTCTGGAATTGTACCAGGAATATGAAGAGATCAAAAAATACTTGCAGCAGGCCGCTGAGGACATCATTAAAAATGTGGCTTCCTTTATCGGAAAGGAAGAAGCGCCGTTGCCAGGTTTGACGCCCCCGCCGATTCAAGTCGACAAATATCAAGTCAATGTTCTGATTGACAATTCCAAACAAAAGGGCGCTCCGGTTGTTTTCGAATCCAATCCCACTTATGCTAATTTGTTCGGCCGCATCGATAAAAAAGCGTATCAGGGCTTTATTTACACGGATTACACATTAATTAAATCCGGTTCGCTTTTGCAGGCCAACGGCGGATATTTAGTTCTCGAGATCGAACAATTGCTGAAACATCCCTTTGTGTACGAAGCGTTAAAACGAACCTTACGTTCCAGCACGTTAAAAATCGAAGATTTTTCGGAATTGGTGGGCATTGCAACAGCCACTTCCCCACGCCCCCAACCGATTCCCATAAATCTGAAAGTTATTCTAATCGGGCAGGCTTACCTTTACCGCTTGCTTTACAATCTGGATGAAGAATTCCAAAAAATTTTCAAAGTTCGCGCCGATTTTGACGTGGAAGTCAAAGAAACGCCCAAAACTTTGCAGCAATACGTCCAGTTTATCAGCCGTGTCGTACACGAAGAGAATCTGTTGCACTTCGATCAGAGTGGCGTGGCAGCAATCATCGAATATGCCTACCGGATGGCCGACAATCAAAAGAAATTATCTGTCCGTTTCGGAGAATTGGTGAAGATAATCCGTGAAGCATCTTATTGGGCGCAGCAAAAGAAACACAAGATCGTTTCCGCAAAAGATGTGGAGACGGCTATTGAAAACAAAATCTATCGTCACAATCTGATTGAAGAGAAAGTGCACGAAGCCATCACCGAGCGCATGATCAACATCGATGTTGCCGGATTTAAGGTCGGACAAATAAACGGCTTGGCGGTTTATGACCTTGGCGATCATGTTTTCGGTCGACCGTCCCGCATTACCATCAACACGTACATCGGGTCGCGCGGTGTGGTCAACATCGAGCGCGAGGCCAAATTAAGCGGCAAAATCCATGATAAGGGCGTTTTGATTTTGAGCAGTTTCTTTTATCAGAAATTCGGCCAAACCATGCCGCTTTCCTTCTCCGCTTCCATTACTTTTGAGCAAAACTATTCGGGTATTGACGGGGATAGCGCTTCGTCTGCCGAATTGTACGGGCTCATTTCTTCTCTTTCGGAGGTTCCCATTAATCAGGGCATTGCCGTAACGGGTTCGGTCAACCAAAAAGGTGAAGTTCAAGCTATCGGTGGCGTCAATGAAAAAATCGAAGGTTTTTTCAAAGTTTGCCAAAGCAAAGGATTAACCGGTGAACAGGGTGTGATTATCCCAAAAGCGAATGTTAAAAACCTGCTACTAAAATCGGAAGTGGTCGAGGCCGTTAAACAGGGCAATTTCCATATTTGGGCCGTGGACAATATCGAAGACGGCTTGTACATTTTAACCGGTAAAAAATGCGGCAAACGGCACAAAGACGGCACCTACACCAAAGATTCCATTTTCGAAAAGGTACGTCAGAAATTGTTTGATTTTGCCAAACAAACGCAGGCATTTCGCAAACAAATCGACCAGATGACCAAGGAAGAGAGTAATAATAACGGTGAGGGATGAAGGGTGAATGGTTGATTGGTTAAATGGTTAATTGGGGTATTCGTTAACCGTTATTCGTTTAATCGTGTTTGCGCCGGTTCACGATCGATTCCGCCGAAATGTAGGGACGAAGCATTCCCCTAACAAATAAAGAAATAATCGATGTTTTGGGTTGCATAACGTTAAATTTTTTGAGTTTGAAGAGTCTTAACGGAAATGCTTCGCCCTTACTTGGAACATCGCAGAAAAGCAGAATCGTATCGAGGGACGGACGCGGCACTATTGCGCAAATTACTATTTACGGATAACGAATACACGAATAACGAATAACGTTTCTCTTAACCCTTATACCCTTAACTTTTAACACTCATCCCACTCACCCATTCAACAAAAGCACAGGAGTTTTAAATGGCTGATGTAATTGACTTTAAAATTTACGGCGATGATATGCAGATCGTGGAAGTAGAGCTGGATCCTGGCGAAGGTATTCAGGCCGAAGCAGGAGCCATGTTGTACATGGAAGACGGCATCGAAATGCAAACCACAACCGGCGGCGGCTTATTCAAAGGCTTAAAACGCATGATTACCGGTGAGAGCTTCTTTATCACGAATTTTGTCTATCATGGTTCGGGTAAGGGTCACGTGGCTTTTGCCGCGCCTTATCCCGGTAAAATTATTCCGGTAGATTTAAGTGATTTCGGCGGACGTATATTGTGCCAGAAGGATGCATTTTTGTGCGCGGCTGCAGGAACGGAAATTGAAGTGGCATTTACCAAGCGCCTGGGAGCCGGTTTGTTTGGCGGCGAAGGTTTTATTTTGCAGGAGCTAACCGGAGACGGAATGGCTTTTGTGCATGCCGGAGGTACCATTCTGGAACGTGATCTGGCGCCGGGCGAACGCTTGCGCGTGGACACCGGCTGTTTGGTGGCCATTGCACCAACCGTAGATTACGACATTCAATTTGTCGGCGGATTTAAAAATGCATTGTTCGGCGGTGAAGGCATGTTCCTGGCCTTGTTACGCGGTCCTGGTAAAGTGTATTTGCAAAGCCTGCCCTTTTCGCGCATGGCCGACCGCATTTACGCTGCCGCACGGTTTCAGCAAAAAGGCGAACAGAAAGGCATTGGCGGTTTGGGTATTTTAGGCGATCTGATCAGCGGGGATTAAAATTGTTTTTTGCTTTAACATCGTGATTTTTACATTTATGTCTCCGGAACTTACTATCCCGGAAATTTTGGTATCGATCCTTCGTTTTGTAACGGATATGGTAGGCTTATATTTTATTTTAGAATGAAAACATTTCCTGTAAAATGCGAATCACTTCATATTGTGATTTTTCATCAATAACACCCAAATGTTTTATTAACCGTGCTTTATCAACCGTTCGGATTTGGTCTAATACGATTTGTCCCCTTGTCCCCTGAAAAATACAAGTTACCCTGGTTGGATAATCTCTAATTCGGCTTGTCATTGGCGCAACAATTACCGTTGAAATATAATCAGTCATTTCATCCGGCGATATAATTAAGCATGGGCGTGTTTTTTTAATTTCCTTGCCAATGGTAGGATCCAAATTGATTAAGTAAACATCAAATCGTTTCATTCAATGTTGTCCCATGTCCATTCTTCATCATCCCATGCACTTTGAGACAGAACAGAATCTGCATCCAATAAGCCGTCATCGGATTTGGAAGCCATTCGCGCAAACGCTTTGCGCCAACCGATTCTTCTTTGATGAATGGGTCTCAAGATAATTCGGTCTTGTTCAACTTCCAAATCAAGTTCATCATTAATTCCGACTTGATTCAGAATGACCTTTGGTAAACGAATACCCCTGGAATTTCCGATTTTTATTACTTTTGTTTTCATATCCGAAATGTAATTACTTTGTAACTACTTTGCAAATTTGTTTTTTTAATTAACAATAAAAATCCTAATGCGGTTCCGAGTTTTTTAATACGAAAATTAATTCGTTTATGAATTCGCTCTAATATTAAGCTAAAGTCCTATTCGTACCTCAACGCATCCACCGGATTCACCTGTGCCGCTTTGCGCGCCGGGAAATAACCGGCCAATAAACCGATCAATGAAAGCAGACCGATGGAAGTCAGCAACACATCAATCGAAAAAATAGGTCGTGCCAAAAACTGCATGGTTTGCGATTGTGCCGGTAACATCCACATAATTTTTATAATGGCCGCTGAAATGAGCAATCCGATGATGCCGCCGATAAAAGCAATGACCAATGATTCGAAGATAAATTGAAAAATAATATCACGACGGCGTGCGCCGATGGCCCGTTTAATCCCGATCTCGCGCGTGCGCTCTTTAGCCACGACAAACATGATGTTGGCCACGCCGACTCCGGCGATCACCAACGTCATAGCGCCGGTTAAGGCCAGAAATATGTTAATTCCGCCGAAAATTTTTCCCATAATTTTTTCCGCTTCTGCCACATCCCAAATGTACACAGCATCTTCATCGTGCGGATCGAATTGATATTTACGCGCCAAAACGCTACGAATTTGCTTTACCACAAATGTGCTGCGATCCGGGCGAACAGGCTTTATAATCAAACTGTTCACGTAGATATTTCCGTAAATGCTGCGGAAAGTTGTAAACGGAATAATGGCCCTTCGTGTATCCGGACCGTTATTCATGGAAGTTTGAAGTTTCGGCGGCATAATACCGACCACGTTAAAAGGAACGCCGTCGATGTCCACGCGGTGACCGATCGGATTTTTACTGCCAAATAACTCGCGTGCAATTTCTTCCCCTAAAAAAACCACCCGACGCCGTTCTTCCAAATCTTTTTCATTCAGGAAACGTCCGCCGGGTCCCGGAAACATGCGCCGTAAAAACTCAAATTCGGGGTAAACGCCTTCCATGTACGTGCTGGCGATTTTCGATCCCACTTTTAACCGCACAGTTCGGCCCAACGTTGGAATCGCGACCGCAACTTGCGGAATATTTTCGGCAATGATTTTGGCATCCTCCGGCCTCAAATAAATTCGGCGGCCAACAGGCAAACCGTTATATTTTATGGTGGTTTGACCTCTGTAAACAGTGATCACCTGATTCCTTGCATTAATCAATCCCAGTCGCACCCGATAAGACAATCCTTTGCCGAACGCCATGAGCAAAGTGACGGCAATAATGCCCCAACTAATGGCCATGGTGGTCAAAAAGGCGCGCGTCTTCTGCGTCCTGATATCCTGTAAAAATTCTTTTAATAACAAGAAAATGTACATGCAAAACTCCGAGATGTTTAAAACCGCAAACAATCGACAACATTTAATTTGGCTGCCCGGCGCGCAGGGAAAAATCCGGCTAAAAACCCGATGATAAACAGCAGTAAAGCGGACATGGCTGCCACCCAAACATTCAAATAAGGCGTTCCGGCCACTTCCTTAAAACTCTGCAAAGGTAATGCGGCAAACACTTTAATGACCACGATCGCCAAACCGAAACCGATCAAAGCACCCAAGCCGATAATCAAAAAAGCTTCCAACATAAATTGCAACATGATGTCTCTTTGTCTGGCGCCCACCGTGCGCCGCACACCGATCTCGCGCGTGCGTTCGCGAACGACTACGTACATGATGTTAGCCAGGCCGATACCCCCTACCAAAAGCGTAATGGTTCCGATAATGCCCAAAAAGATATTGAAACCGAGCGAAAAGTAATACACAAACTTGTCCATCTCGGTGGTGTCCCAAATGGAAAGCGCCTCTTTATCACGGGGATCGAATTTGAATTTGCGGCCCAATACGCGATACACCTGTTGCTTGATTTGTTCGGATCGACGGGCATCGTAAACCTGATAAACAAAATCACTGATGTACCTTTCACCGAAAACGGATTCATACGTCGTAATGGGAATAAAAGCACGATCCTCATCGCGCTGATTGTAAGTGGAATTCTGTGTTTTCTTTTTCAGAACTCCGATTACCAGAAAAGGAATGCTGTTAATGTACACATATTTTCCCACGGCGGTTTTATTTTTACCGAATAAAAAATCCTTTAAATTATTGCCTAAAAAGACGACCCGGCGTTTTTGCTTCAGATCGAGTTCATTGATCCATCGGCCGCCAGGCTGCCACCAGATGTTGCGCATCGGTCCGTATTCGGGAATAACGCCGGTGATATTCGGACGGTTAATACGATCCTTATAGCGGATCGCCCCATGCCATTGGCTGTATTCCGGGCTAATGCGCCGAATTCCTTTGACCTCGCGCCGAACCAATTCCACATCTTCTTTCTGAAGCGGAATCCAACGACCGATACCGAATCCCTGGTAAGGAATGGAAGTACGGCCCGGCCAGACAATGCAAATACTTTCGCCCAACCCGTGCATGCTTTTTTGCAATTGCCGTTTGGCGCCCGCACCGAAGGCCAGCAATAAAACCACGGTTAACGTACCCCAAATAATACCGAACATGGTCATGGCCGTTCGCGATTTGTACTGACGCAGGTAATAAAATATTTCGCGTAAACTTTCGCTAAAAGAATTCATAAGTGCCGCACCCGTTTTTTGTGCTTTTATTCCACTTCTTTGCTCTCTTTTTCCAATGCCTGGTCGCCTTCTTTAAGGCCTTCGAGCACTTCAATAAAAATGGCGTTGCTCAGACCGGTCTTAATATACTTTTCCTTGGAACCGTGTTCACCAACCGGAACTTGCACAAAGGCCGAATCATGGCGAAAAGTAACCACACGTTCGGGCAGAGCCAACACGCTGTCTCTTTGAGCAATAATAATATTGGCATTGGCCGAATAGCCTGCACGCAAGACAGCGCCGGCTTTGTCATCAATATGGATTTCCACGGGAAAAACGGTGGTGTTGTTCTGCTTTTTGGCCTTTAAGGAAATGTGCGTCACATGGCCTTTAATCGTTTTGCCAGGCAAGGCGCCTATTTGAATTTTACAAGGCAAACCTTCTTTTATTTTACCCACATCGATTTCATCCACCGTGCCTTTGAAAATCAAACGATCCATATTGGCCATACGCATTAGAGACGTACCAGGTTGATAGGAGGTTAAAGGAACAACCGGATCGCCCACATTGACGTTTTTCTCCAAAATGTAACCCGTCAGCGGTGCTTTGACCACGGTCTCGATTTCTTTTCCGGCAATTTGTGTTTTACCGACCTCCAACAATTGCAAATGTTCGGTGCGCATTTGATATTTCAGCTCCGCCTCTTTGTATTGCCGTTCGATTTTTTCAAAGTCCTGGTCGGAAATCAATCCTTTTTGCTTCAACTGTTGCGAGCGCTGCAATTGCGTAAACAGGTTCTTCTTTTCGATACGGGCCATTTCCACATCGCGTTTGGCCTGGGCCAATTCCAAGGGCGTCGGATCGGGTTTAACTTCCAACAAAGGCTGTCCGGCTTTAACGAAATCACCGATTTCCACATAAAGTTTACCCACCACTCCGGAAATCTTTGACTTGACTTCAATTTCATTCAGCGGTTCAATGGCACCGACGGCCAATGCCTTTTCCACGATATTCTTACGTGTTACCCGAACGGTCCGGCGTTTATTCTGATGATTATCTCCATTGCCTGAGAAAATTTTCAAGGCGATGAACCCTAACAAAAGGATGGCAAAAATATAAAGAATACGTTTTTTGGATTTTTTATTCATTATCCGACACTCCTTTAACCTGATTGACAAATTGGGAAAACATATTTGGACATACGGAAGGAAGCGCACAAAAGTTGCAGGAGGCGGGGATTGGAACTTGGAACTGGGAATTGGGAATTGGTTGAATGGTTAAGCGTTAAGGGTGTAAGGGGTTAAGGGAAATGTTATCCGTTATTCGTGTATTCGTTAAGCGGATAAGGGTTGAATAGTTGATTAGTTAAATGGGGGAATGGGGAAAAGCGTTATTCGTATATCCGTTATTCGTTATTCGGGAATCATTGTTTGTGCAGGTGGTGGTGTGTGCCCGTTAATTGATGTAATTCCCAGTCCTGTCATTGCGAACGAGCCTGCGAGCGGGAGAATGAAGCAATCCCTTCCAAAGTAGCAACAAGCTCTTGAGACCCCCTAAATCCCCCTCGCAGGGCGATAAAAAGCCGTTCGCTGAATCTTGCCCAATGCCTTATTTGCTAAGCAGTTCAAGCATGCTATTTTACTCAAACCAATAATCATTTTCTCGCCGGGCAAAATTTACCAAAGCATTTTGCGTCCCCTTATGAGGGGGGACAACAGGGGGTGGAAAATTGGAATTGGTTAAATTTTTGAATGGTTAAATAGGTTAAGGGTTAAGGGTTAAGGGTTAAGGGGAAAAACGTTATTCGTTTATTCGTTAACCGTTATTCGTAATCGTTGTTTTGGCAGCAGGTACCGTTTTGTAGGAGATTGCTCCATCGCTTCGCTACTATTGACATGTTGTGGCGCTTCCGTTCCTCGATACGATTCTGCCTTTCATCTTGCGTTGTCCGAAGTAAGGGCGAAGCATTTCCGTCAAGATGCTTCGAACTTAAAAAAGTTTAACGTTGTGCAACCAAAAACATCGATTATTTCTTTATTTGTTAGGAAAATGCTTCGCCCCTACAAGTATCGGCAGAATCACTCGGGAACCGGACGCTATGCCAGTTCCTAATTCCCAATCAATTCATGTCACTGTCTTAATAATCCGTGGCGCATGACATGGTTCCCGACCTACTATTGACATGTGGTGGGCTGTCATTCTGAATGGAGTCCCGAGAATCGGGACGGAATGAAGAATCCCTTACGTCCGGTGCTGCTTTGACGGAGATTGCTTCACTCTCCTACTCGCAGGCTCGCGGGATCGTTCGCAATGACAGGACTGGGAATTACATCAATTAACGGGCGCACACCACCGCCTGCACAAACAATGATTCCCGAATAACGAATAACAGATGTACGAATAACGCTTATACGAAAAATTCATCACGCCCTGCTGCGCATCTTTTTCAGGCGCTTGATTTCATCCCGCAAAATGGCTGCGCGTTCGAATTCCAGATTGGCGGCGGCAACTTGCATTTCCTTGGTTAACCGTTCGATCAGCTCTTCCCCGCTCAAGGTATCGCCGTATTCAATGGCAGGCTCGGCCACCACTTTGGGCAGTTGCTTGCGCACATCGGCCACGGCGGTGGTGCGCATAATTTCTTCCGCTGTTTTCAAAATCGTTTGCGGCGTGATGCCCATTTTCTTATTGTAAGCTTCCTGCTTTTTGCGGCGGCGATTGGATTCATCAATGGTCTTGCGCATGGATTCGGTCATTCGATCGGCGTAAAAAATGACCTTACCGCCCACATTACGCGCAGCGCGTCCGGCGGTTTGCATCAACGAAACATAAGAACGCAGGAATCCTTCCTTGTCCGCATCCAATACGGCCACTAACGAAACCTCCGGCAAGTCCAGACCTTCGCGCAACAGATTCACACCGACCAACACATCAAATTCGGCCAAACGCAGGTCGCGTAAAATACCCACCCGTTCCAGAGCATCGATTTCGGAATGCAAATAGCGCACACGGACGCCCGCGGCCTGCAGATAATCCGTCAAATCTTCGGCCATGCGTTTGGTTAAGGTGGTAACCAGCGTACGCTCCCCTTTTTTTACGCGCTCCTTGACTTCATGAATCAAATCGTCGATTTGCGTGGCTACGGGACGCACTTCGATTTCCGGATCCAGCAATCCTGTCGGTCGAATAACCTGTTCCACCACGACTCCGCCGGATTTTTCCAACTCGTAATCGGCAGGCGTGGCCGAGACAAAAACGACCTGATTTATTTTTTGCTCGAACTCGTGAAATTTCAAAGGACGGTTGTCCAAAGCGCTAGGCAGACGAAAACCATACTCGACCAGGGTTTCTTTTCGCGACCGATCCCCATTGTACATGGCCCGGATCTGCGGAATGGTTTGATGCGATTCGTCGATAATCATTAGGAAATCTTTCGGGAAAAAATCAATTAAGGTGTAAGGCGGCATGCCAGGCGGACGTCCCGAAAGGTGGCGCGAATAATTTTCGATGCCGGAGCAATAGCCGATTTCCTGCATCATTTCCAAATCGAAATTGGTACGCATTTCCAAGCGTTGCGCTTCCAACAGCTTGTTTTGCGCGCGCAATTCTTTGAGTCGCTCGTCCAATTCCTGCCGAATGGTCTCCATGGCCCGCCGCAATTTTTCCGTGGGCGTTACAAAGTGTTTGGCCGGAAAAATGACCGTCTGCTCGGTTTCTTCAATCGGGTGACCGGTAAGCGGGTCGATGGTTTTAATGACATCCACTTCATTACCGAAAAATTCAATGCGATAGGCAAACTCCTCGTAGGCCGGGAAGATATCAATAATATCGCCGCGGATGCGAAAAGTGCCGCGTTGAAAATCATAATCATTACGGGCATATTGAATGTCCACCAGCTTCATCAGCAGTTCCTGACGATCAAAGAAATCACCTTTCTTAATGATCACCAACATACCCAAATAATCTTCCGGCGAACCGATGCCGTAAATG
>JALWEA010000419.1 GCA_027039465.1 Calditrichia bacterium
ACCTGGGACGGAACCAATGCGAGCGGTCGAAAAGTCGCCTCGGGTATTTACATCTATCGCTTTAAGGCCGGAAATTTCCGACAGGTAAAAAAGATGGTTCTGCTCAAATAGTAAGGAAATATATTAAAAATAATCTCGAAGATTCCGATTTTAACGATCGGAATCTTTGATTTTTTATGATGCTAATTTCTTTAACGGATAATTCTTATTTTAATACAAAACAAATTCCTGCATTATTCTTTTCTCGGTAATTAATCGGAATCTTTTGAAATTAACGATAAATGGGCCATTCAAAATTTGGAGGCGTTATGCAATGGTTTAAAAAACGCCACGTATTTAATGCTTTTTTGATTGCTTTCATGCTGTCCAATACGGGATTTATTTTCTCGCAAAATTTAAAGCAAAGCATTAAACCAACCATTTCCGGTGGTGCCGCCTACATT
Source organism: Calditrichia bacterium (assembly GCA_027039465.1). Classification (GTDB taxonomy): domain Bacteria; phylum Calditrichota; class Calditrichia; order Calditrichales; family Calditrichaceae; genus Caldithrix. The sequence continues at coordinate 444 of JALWEA010000419.1, forward strand.
CAAGCCTTACACAAAGGGCTTGTTCCCAAAGCCTTAAAAACTTCAAATCAAACCACACCTGAAACGCAACAAACCCGTGTGTCAACCAACATTATTGGCTCTGTGGTCGAATCGATTAATTTTAAACAGGACGGGGACAATACGGGTTTTTATCATATTCCTCCGGATAACGCCGGTTGCGCCGGGCCAAGCCATTTTCTTTTGGCGGTTAATGTTTCCATTGAATGGTACACAAAATCGGGTACGCGTCAACAATCGGAGGATTTAACGGATTTTTTTAGTGCCACCTCGCCAACGCATGGTTTGTTTGATCCCAAAGTTTTGTACGATCAATATAATGAGAGATATGTTGTAATTGCTCTCGAGCAAGATTCAAGTAGCAACACTTCAAATATTCACATTGCAGTTTCGCAAAGTAACGATCCAAACGGGAGCTGGAATTTTCAAAAAATAAATTCGGTAATCAATATTGACGGCGAAGATTGTTGGGCTGATTTTCCAGGATTGGGCGTTAGCAATCAGGCGCTTTACATTACTTGTAATATGTTTGATTTTTCTTTTAACCATTTTCATAGCGCCAGATTGTGGATATTAGACAAGGGGCTGTACTCCGGGGGCAGTTCGACGGTTGACGTGTATGCTCCCTCCGATGAAGTTGGCAACGGTTCAAACCAATCATTTACCCTGCAGCCGGCTCATGCTTACGGCAGCCTTCCGAGTAATGTTGGTATCTTTCTATTTGATACCAGCTGGCGTGACGACTACAATAATGATTATGTGGAAATCATTCGCGTGGATGATCCTTTGGGCAGTCCAAGTTTTAATCATACGTTTATTAATCTCGGTGATATTCATGATAATTCCTCAGGAGTTCCGGATGCGCCGCAACAGGGGACGGCAGATAAAATCGATTTCGGGGACAATCGGGCACAAAGTTGTGTTTGGCGGGATAATCGTTTGTTGGGTGCTTTCACGGTCAATCCTGTTAGCGGAACGGATGCCGGGCAGGCCACGGCGCATTGGATCGATATAAACACATCGGATTTAAGCAATTTGGCGCTTACTCAGCAGGGAAATATCGGCGGTGAAGATATCGCCACAGATACGTACACTTCTTATCCTTCCATCGCCGTTAATCAGGATGGGGATGTGGCGATCGGTTTTTCGGCCTCGGCATCCACCATCTATGCCGGTTCCTATTTTACGATGCATACGGACGATGATGCTTCGGGAACGGTTGAAGCTTCGCAAACTTTGCAAAGCGGAGAGGATTATTATTATCGTACTTTGGGCGGAGACAGAAATCGTTGGGGTGATTACAGTTCTATTTGCGTTGATCCGGCGGATGATTTGAATTTCTGGGTCTTTAATCAATATGCATGGACTCGGGGGGCTGCATCCAACGGACAAGACGGTCGTTGGGCAACAAGCTTTGCCAACTTCGGTACCATAGAGACTCCGCAATATTTAAAGGCGGATCAGATTACTTCGAATTCATTGCAATTGCATTGGAACGGGCGTTCGGCGGAATTTCGCTTGTTGCAGGACGGAAACGAAATTTATGCAGGCAGCGACACCACTTATTCGGTAACGGGATCAAGCGCAAATACATCCTATACCTTTCAAATTTACGGCAAGGCTTCCGGTCAAAATGTGTATTCATCCGAAAACATAAGTTTACAGGTAACGACGGAACCGAGCGGTACAAATGATAATCCCACGGAGACCATCTCCAGTACACCGACCGTTCCGAGCGGTGGCGGAACTTCAGAGTTTGCCGTTGAAGGAACAGGCGTTTGGCTGACTTTTCCCTCCGGTACGTCCGTAAGTACCAGCTTTACCGCCGCTAAAAAAACGGGTGATCCGGGCATTGTCGGTTCTTTGCCTTCCGGGATTTCCAAAATTGCCACGGATCGCAATTGGACGGTTACCGCTTCTGCGGGAAGTGATGTGGGGACTTACAATATTCGATTTGATCTTTCCGGAATGGCAGGCATTGAAAATTTTAACACACTTAAAATATTAAAACGGGACGATGCTTCTTCCGCCTGGGTAAAAGTGGAAGATTTGGGGGCAACGTATTCGTACAATGATCCCTATATCACGGTTTCCGGCTTATCTTCTTTTTCCGATTTTGCAGTTGCTTCAACGGGTGATAATTCGTTACCCGTGGAATTAACATCGTTTTCCGCTCGTTTGCAAAACGGTTTCGTCGTGCTAAATTGGCGTACGGAATCCGAAGTGGAAAATTTGGGCTTTATTATCGAACGGAGTGAAGACGGCGGCAAGCATTATTCGGAATTGGATGATTTTAATTCTTCTCCGGATTTGAAAGGAGCCGGTAATACTTCTTATGCTCGAAATTATTCGTACACGGATTCAACCATTGAAGCGGGGAAAACCTATTGG
>JALWEA010000420.1:0-2127 GCA_027039465.1 Calditrichia bacterium
CGCGTAACCTTCCGTGTAAATGATATTATTTTCAATGCAATCCATGCAGCTTGCAAAATCGCTTAACAGAATCATGTTGAATCGCTTGGAAAAGTCATTGTACTTGCAATCGATCTTAATTAAAGGAAGCTCGGCAGCTATGATTGTTGACCAATCCGACCATTGCAAGGCATCGGTTTGCAAGTAGCAGGCGTAAACGTAATCCGAGGTATTTACGCTAAAGAACCACAATGTATCGCCTTTATCGGATGCCAAAACAAAATCCGAAGAAGCATAGCTTTCCGCATTTGGTAGCAGCCATTCCGTTTGACTTGGGTACTGAAAAACGTAATAATCAGTGATTCCTGTCGACGGTGTGGTGCGAAAAGCAATACTTATTTGTGCGGTTTGTGCGGCGGATCGTAAATTTTCTATGGCGCCCGAATAGCGTTTCAAAGTGTCGCTTTTTTGCAGAGCACCATCCAAAAACTTACAACAGATCAAATAGGAAGAGTCGCCTTTTTGATCGCCAAAAAACACAAAAACGGAATCGTTTAGTACATTAGCCGTATGGGTAGTAAGGCCCGTCGCCGAATCGCTTTGGTAAACGGCCAGTACGTTTGACCAGCTTTGGTTAAGGCGCGAGCGATAGCGAATTTCGTGATTGTCTTCGATCCAAAAAACATGGAGATTATCCTGGCGATCAATGACCACGGCGCCTTTCTTTGAAGAAGTTCCCGATTCGGAAACATTAAGATATTGGAAAAGTTGGGCGGTGGATAGAGATACCATAAGGAAAAGAAAAAGCAGGATTTTTACAAAATAATTTTTTCCCAACATGACAATGCCCTTCTCAAAACGGTTTGATTTTCACAACAGCCGTTTTGTTTTTGATTTTTTTATTGTGCAGGAAAAAAAATGTTGAAAAACCAAGAGCATGTTCCGTGCAGATGGATTAAATTCGGTTTAAATGAATGATTAACGATTGAAATCACTTAGAATAAAAATAAATTTTAACAAGAGATTAAGCTATAAGTCAAAATTATTTTATTATTCCATTTTGATCTCCATTTTTTTACCGAACTCAAGCAGATAAGAGAATTGCGTTTTAAGTCTATTTTGTGAAAAGCATTCAGTATTTCAATACATGTTAATTTTTTCGTCATTAGTGGTATCCGAATTGACATGCTTGTACATACCAATGGTTCCTTTCGGAGTTTCTTCACTTAGTTAAATATACAAAGCATCTATTTCATCATTCAGTTTTCGCTCTGTTAGGGAATGATTAATATTAGCAGAATCTCAGATTAAAAATGTTCTGTTTGCGTCTTACCATAACTTACCAAGCTCAACGGAAATCAATATTCCGTTTAAATTGTGCATCCGATTTAAGTTGCTAACAAATTGCATTCCCAATCCCAATATCGGTAAAGGGCTTACAAAGAGTCCTACTTCCAAGGGCAAACTTAAACCGCTATCCTTTTGATGATTCTTGCTTGTCCAAGTTGTGTAACCTAACCCTGCGGATGCCATTAATTTAAAATACCATTTATTTAAAATATATCCGAATAAGGCGGCAAACTCGGCATTATGATCAAGCTGCGCATTCGATTGTGATTCATCCGCATTAAGCGGTTCGTATTGATGTCGTTTAAAATACAAATATCGGGACGAAATAAGATAGTGGCGCTTTGAATAGGATAGAGATATTCCGCCGCCATAGAATGAATCATCCGAGAAGGTGCTTATGCCGCTTCTAATTGTTAACCATGCATTTTTTGGGGTACCGAAATTGTTCGAATTTTGAGAATGCGCTTCAATAACGCCAGCAAGGAAGAGAAAAGATACAAATAGGATTTTAAACTTTCGGGACATGTTTAAATGCTCCCTTTGGTATTATTATCACCAATCCTATTGCAACACCATGCCGACTGTGGATGAAGTTACGGAAATGGTCGTAAAAGCAGTCTCAGGAAATCTGGTACTTTTTCAATTTCGAGATCAGCGTGCTGCGGTTCATATTCAACATTTTGGCGGTCTGGACTTGATTGAATTTATTCTTTTCCAGCGCTTTTAAAATCAAATTCTTTTCGTAATCTTCGACCAATTGATTGAAGCCCTTGGAAAAATCGATTTCGTCGCTAAAGG
>JALWEA010000420.1:2137-2849 GCA_027039465.1 Calditrichia bacterium
GCTCAGTACAATAATGCGTTCCACTAAGTTTTCCAATTCGCGGATGTTGCCTGGATAATCGTAGCTTTCCAACACACGCATGGCTTCCGGTGAAATTTCACGAATGTGTTTTCCGTAGATCTTATTAAATTTTTCAATAAAGTGATAGGTTAAATATTTAATATCTTCGCGACGCTCACGCAGGGGCGGTACGTGCACGGGGATGACATTCAAGCGATAGTATAAATCCTGCCTGAAGGTGCCTTCTTTAATGGCTTTTTTCAGATCTTTGTTGGTGGCCGCGATAATGCGCACGTCCACTTTAATGGTTTCCGTGCCGCCGACCCGTTCGAATTCACCTTCCTGCAAAACACGCAGCAATTTTAGTTGCATATTCAGGGAAATGTCGCCGATTTCATCTAGGAACAAGGTGCCGCCGTTGGCCATTTCGAAACGACCGATTTTATCGCGGATGGCTCCGGTAAAAGCGCCGCGCACATGACCGAACAATTCGCTTTCCAACAGGCTTTCGGCCAGCACACCGCAATTCACTTTTACAAACGGACGTTTGGCGCGCGGACTGTTGTAATGAATGGCGTTGGCAATCAATTCTTTGCCCACGCCGCTTTCGCCTTCGATTAAAACGGTTGTGTTCGTAGCGGCCACATCTTTTACTAGTTCAAACAATTGGCGGATTTTTTCCGTCTTACCGACCATATTGGTAAAATCGTAG
>JALWEA010000421.1 GCA_027039465.1 Calditrichia bacterium
GTACAAAATCAGATTGCCCTTGATTTTTATTTTGGCTTTGTGGCCAGGTTGGTACTGGTATTTGGCATTGTATTTGAATTGCCGTTAGTCAGTTTATTCCTGACCAAAATCGGATTAATTACGCCCGCAATGTTACGCAAATACAGACGATACGCCATTGTAATCATTTTTATTGCGGCAGCCATATTGACCCCTCCGGATCCCACCACACAAATAATGTTGGCCGTACCGCTACTTGTATTATATGAAATAACCATCTGGATCAGCCGTCTTTTCTTCCGAAAAAGGGAAAGGGAATAAGTTGATTATCTAATGAGATATGTGTATTTTTGCCTCTATTGTTAACCGAAACAGAGCGAATATGCTAATAAATCGTTAATGAACATGTCATTGCGATCCCGCCGAAGGCGGGAGAAGCAATCCATACAAAAGGGATCGCCAAATCACGCCGCAGGCGTGACTCGCGATGACATTGCAAAAATCGTTCAGTTTGGGTGGTAATTTTAACGGCGTGGAGCAACAACTTCTTTTTCAGGATTCAGAACCGAAATGAAAATTTCTTTAAACGATTTAAAAAAACCATTTCAAAAAGAACTTATCGAGTACGAAAATACATTTAAGGCTCTTCTTTCATCCAACGTAAAATTAATTGACACCATCGTTAAATACGTTGTGAAAAACAAGGGCAAAGGTCTTAGACCCTTGCTGGTTATTATGGCGGCCAAGCTGGTTGGCGAACCAACATCTGAAACCTACCAGGCGGCTGCTGTGGTGGAAATGTTACACACGGCGTCCCTGGTTCACGACGATGTGGTGGATAATGCCAATGTGCGGCGCGGGTTTCCGTCGATTAACGCGCTGTGGAAAAATAAGGCGGCGGTTTTGATGGGGGATTACATGCTTTCCAAGTGCCTGATCGGTGCAGCCGGTACGGGCAACATCAGGGTGATGCAAATTTTGGCCGATGCTTCAAAGCGGCTGAGTAAAGGAGAACTTTCCCAGATTGAAAAATCGCGCAAGTTAAGCATAAGCGAAACGGAGTACTTTGAGATCATTTCCGATAAAACGGCGGCTTTAATCGGTTCTGCCGCGGAGCTGGGCGCTCTGTCGGCCACCAAGAACATCGACGATCACGAACGGATGAAAGCATTCGGAGAAAATTTGGGAATTGCTTTTCAAATAAAAGATGACCTGTTGGATTATTTTGGGCACCAGTCCATTTTGGGCAAACCGGTGGGGAATGATTTTAAGGATAAAAAAATCACACTGCCGTTAATCCACGCCTTTAAGAATTCGACAGAAGATGAAATCCGGCGAATAAAGCGTGCTCTGAAAAAAGGCGTTAACAGCGCCGATGTAAAAAAAATTATTCGCTTTGTAGAAGACCACGGCGGCATCGAATACGCACAAAAGAAAAAAGAAGAGTACGCACAAAAAGCGAAGGATGTTCTGGAAGAGTATCCGGATTCGGAAGTAAAACAAGCGATGCGGAATTTTGTTGATTATACCGTGCACCGAATGAAATAACAGTATGAAAAAAATACGCATTCTGATCATCCGAATGAGCTCCATCGGCGACATTTTACTGAGTACCGCTTTTATTCGCCAGGTGCGCATTCAGTTCCCCAATGCAAAAATCGACTTTTTGATCAAGAAAGAATTTTATGATCTGGTACGATATAATCCCCACTTGAATAATATTTATCTCCTGGACAAAAAGGAAAAATTTAAAGGCCTGAAAGCGCTAAAAAAGAAGATACAAGCGGTTCATTATAATTATATTCTTGACATCCATAATAACCCGCGCTCCAGATATTTAACCGTGGGATTAAAAGATACCAAGGTGTTTCGCATCCATAAGGACATCCGGAAGCGGATACTGTTGGTTAAATTCAAAAAAAATACCTACAATCCAATCAAACCCATACCGATCCGTTATCTTGAAACCGGCAGCGCACTCCAAATTGCGGATGACGGCCATGGACTGGAAATTTTCTGGAAAGACGATGTGGATAAAAAGGCGGCAAGCATTCTAAGAAAATTAAAAATTAAAAGTCCGTTTATCGTGCTTGCTCCGGGGGCCGGCTTTAAAAACAAACGCTGGCCAATTGGCCATTTTAAAGGATTGGTAAAACTCATTCAGGAAAAAAAGAAATATGATTTCGTGGTTGTGGGCAGCAAAAGCGAGCGGGAGGATTTTAAAGAGCTTGAAGAACTGCCACATGTTTACAATCTTGCAGGAGAGTTAACCTTACTGGAGTCGGCGGCCATTATCCGACGGGCGAAAATGGTCGTTAGTAATGATTCGGGGATGATGCACATGGCCGCAACGGTAAAAACACCGGTATTGGCTATCTTTGGGCCGACGGTTAAGGAATTTGGTTTTACACCTTACCGCAGCAGATTTCTGCTTTTGGAAAATAACAATCTCAGTTGCAGACCCTGTTCTCATATCGGCCGGGACTCGTGCCCCAAAGGGCATTTTAAATGCATGGTGGATTTGAAGCCCGAAATGGCGCTGCAATTATTTAATCGACTTATTTAGCACAAAAAATATGACAGAAGCATGAAGTTCATTTACGCATTCTTGGTTAATCCACTTCTTTTAATGGTCGCTCATATCGCCGCGGTTTTCCGGACGGATATTCGCGATGCGGTTGCCGGGAGATACGCGACCTTTAAGCGGTTAAACCAATGGCTCAAAACCGATAGTGCCGGGGGTCAAAAAACCATTTTACTTCATGCCGCGTCCATGGGAGAATTTGAGCATATCAAACCCCTCATTCTCGCTTTAAAGCGCCGGTACGGATTTCGCTTTGTGGTCACTTTTTTTTCGCCTTCCGGCTT
>JALWEA010000422.1 GCA_027039465.1 Calditrichia bacterium
CTCTCAACTCACCCCCTCATTCCCCCTCTCTTCTTCGAAGAGAGGGGGACGTAATCCGATGATCAACATGGACTTAGCCATGATTAACAGGAACGTAGAAATAAGCACCGAATATTCAAAAAAGGAGAAAATCCTGAAATCACAGCATTTTTTCAAAGGTTTCAAATAATAAAATTTTTTATGAATTTTGTTTGCCACGCATTTTGGAAATCACAAAACAATGGATTCGCGATATTCGCCGAACTCGTCGCGCAAAACATTACAAATTTCACCCAAAGTGGCATAAGCGCGAGCCGCATCCAAAATCAATGGCATGAGATTCACCGTTTCGTCGCGGGCGCCCTGGCGCAGAGCCTGCAGCGTTTGTTCGACTTTGGCATTGTCCCGTTCGGCCCGCAGACGTTTGAGTTTTTCACTCTGAATTTTACGTAACTCGGGATCTACGCGTAAAATTTCTTTCGGCGGTTCGCTTTCCAAAACAAACTTATTTACACCGACCACCACACGCTCGCCTTCTTCCACTTCCTTTTGGTAGCGATAGGCCGAATCCTGAATTTCTTTTTGTACGTAACCTTTTTCGATGGCCGCGACCATACCGCCCATGGATTTGATTTTGTCCAGATACTTCAACACTTCCTGTTCAATGGCGTCCGTTAAATGTTCAACATAATACGATCCGGCCAAAGGATCGACGGTGTTGGTCACGCCGGATTCGTAGGCAACAATTTGCTGGGTACGCAAAGCAATACGTACCGAATCTTCCGTAGGCAAGCCCAGGGCCTCGTCGCGGGAATTGGTGTGCAAACTTTGCGTGCCGCCCAAAACGGCCGCTAGGGTTTGGATGGTCACGCGCACGATGTTATTGTCCGGTTGTTGTGCGGTGAGCGTACTACCGCCGGTTTGCGTGTGAAAACGCATCATTCGGGAGCGTTCCTTTTTAGCGCCGAATTGTTCCTTCATGATTTTTGCCCAAATGCGGCGCGCCGCACGAAACTTAGCCACCTCTTCCAGCAAGTCGTTGTGCGCATTAAAGAAAAACGATAAGCGTCCGGCAAATTGATCCACATCCAGGCCGGCGTTAATGGCCGCCTGCACGTATTCGATGCCGTCGGCAATGGTGAAAGCCACTTCCTGAACGGCCGTTGAGCCCGCTTCGCGAATGTGGTAGCCGGAAATGCTGATGGTATTCCACTGTGGCACTTCTTTGGAACAGTACTCAAAAATGTTGGTGATTAATCGCAAAGAGGGCTTGGGCGGAAAAATGTAGGTGCCGCGTGCAATGTATTCTTTTAAAATATCGTTTTGAATGGTGCCGCGCAGCTTTTCCCTGGGAACACCCTGCTTTTCGGCTAAGGCGATGTAAAAAGCCAACAAAACGGCAGCCGGTGCATTGATGGTCATGGAAGTGGAGACTTTGTCCAAAGGAATGCCGTCGAAAAGCGTTTCCATATCTTGCAGGCTGTCGATGGCCACGCCGACTTTGCCCACCTCACCGAGACTGTGCGGGTCATCGGAATCGTAGCCGATTTGCGTCGGTAAATCGAAGGCAATGGAAAGGCCTGTCTGTCCCTGACTTAGCAAATATTTGTAGCGCTTGTTGGATTCTTCCGCTGTACCGAATCCGGCGTATTGGCGCATGGTCCAAAATCGGCCGCGATACATGGTTGGCTGAACGCCGCGCGTGTAAGGATATTCGCCCGGGAAACCTTCGCGCCGCATGTATTCCTCTTCGCTGATCGGGCGCGGTAAATAAAGGCGATCTACCGGCAGCCATGATCCGGTAAAAAACTGTTTTTTACGTTCCGGAAAGCGATCCAGTACTTTTTTTAAGGTGGTTTCTTCCCATTTTTTTCGGTAACGGGCTAAAAACGTTTTTACGGACATTCCAATGGCTCCCAATGCTTGATGGCAGAACAGCGTTTCGATTTATGGAAATTAATAAGGTTTTTGAATCATTGCAAAGATGAAAGTGGAAAATTTAAGATAATCCGTAACCGTTGATGAAATTCGGATGCAAGATGCTTTATAGATATGCGTTAAAAAAAGTAGCAAAATTTAAGGACAAGAAATTATCGAGACTGATTTCTAAAGCAACCGTAAGGCAATATGCAAGGCACACGCCTTTTATATTCAAGATACTCAGACCCAAATATACGAATTAAATAATTCTCTTCTTTCTTCACAAGAATAAGCAATAAAAAATACATGAATATGGGTATGGTCAATCCTATCCAGCTTTTAGACAATAAAATTATGCCAGGAACAATAAATACAGTCCATGAAGCATATAAAGGGTGCCTGCAACATCTAAAGATGCCGTTGGTAACAAGGGTATTGGCATTGTATGCCCGAGAAATTTTGATTACAGAAATAATAAAAAATGGTATTCCGGCAACAATAAGTAAAATGCCAGGAATGATTAAGACAATAGACGGAACTATTTCAATTTGAAATAAAGGGTAAAAAAGGCGATCTAACGAAAATATGATGATGCTGTAGGCAATAGACAGAAATGTAAAGATCGGGCCTATTCCCCATCTGCTCATTTTTGATATATTTTCCATTGAGTAATAATGATTTGTATTCGCAAAGAACTAAAATTCTTCGCCTAACAAACCGCGCCGTTTCTTGTTTTCTTTTTCAATCAATTTAAAGATAACAGGTTAATGTTTATTTAATTTGTGCCTGCCGTCGATTTCGGGCAGTTCAATACCCAAGCGTTTTATTTTTCGGAATAAGGTGGTTTTGTGCATGTTTAAGGCTTTGGCTGCCGATTGCCGATTCCAATTGTGTTCACGCAATGTTTTGATGATCAGTTCGGCTTCTACGTCTTCCAGTTTACGGTGGTAGGTTTCGTCCGGTTCTTTATTTAACGGTTCAAACAAATCGACCGGTAAATGCTTTCTTTGAATCAATGGTTCCGTGCACAAAACAAAAGCATGTTCAACGATATTTTCCAGCTCACGCACATTGCCCGGAAAGCTATGGTGCATCAATATTTCAAGCACATCGCTGCTAACGCCCTGAATTTCTTTTCCCTGAATATGATTAAACTTTTTGATAAAATGTTGAATAAGCAGGGGAATGTCTTCTTTACGTTTGCGCAAAGGCGGAATTTCAAGGCGAATAATATTAATGCGATAAAATAGATCTTTGCGAAAGCGACCTTGCTCAACCAATTGCGCCAAACTTTTGTTGGTAGCGGCAATGACGCGCACATCGGCTTTTTGTGTTTGTACGGCACCTAAAGGTTCATAGGTGCGTTCTTGTAAAAATCGCAATAAACGAATTTGAAAGGCGGGAGAAATATCGCCGATTTCATCCAGAAACAAAGTGCCTCCTTCTGCCAGAGCGATACGTCCCAACTTGTCACGTTTGGCGTCGGTAAAGGCTCCGGCTTTGTAACCGAACAATTCCGATTCCAATAACGTATCCGGCAAGGCACCGCAATTTACGGCCACAAAGTTTTTATCGGCCCGGTGGCTTAATTGATGAATGACCCGTGCAAACAGTTCTTTGCCCGTGCCGCTTTCTCCTTCCAAAAGTACCGTGCTGTCGCTTTCGGCAATTTGGGGAAGAATCTCAAAAAGGCGCCACATCTTGGCATTTTTGCTGATGATGTCGTGGTAGGAATAATTTTTAGTTATAACCTTGCGTAGTTCATCCTCGGCACTTAGATCACGAAATGTCTCGACGCCTCCCAAAATATTCCCGGAGCGGTCTTTTAACGGTGCGGTAGAAATACTGACAGGAATACGATAACCAAATTTATTAATAATGTAAACGGTTTTATTGATCGTTTTTTGGCCGGTTTGTATGGCCTGCTTTACCGCGCATTGCCCTTCGCAGATGTTGGATTTGAAAATGTCATAACATTTTTTCCCGATTACTTCATCACAATTGTATCCGGTAATGCGGCAGCCGGATTTATTAAAGGAGGTAATATTGAATTCATGATCGATCGTAAAAACACCGTCTGTAATATTGTCTAAAATGATTTGGTTCAATAATTCACATGAAACGATGTTGTGATCCATTTTAACTCCCTAAACGCCATTCCAATTTATCGGTTGTAAATTATAAGTGCAATATTTATACCTAAAATTTTGCGCATTTATGGTGAATCGCGGTATTTATCTAACTTATTAAAAAATAATAGATTAAATAACAAAGAAAAATAATGATAACCCCTTCCCGTTCCATTTAAGAAGTCGGATCTGTTCCAAAGTGAAACATCTGAAACAAGTGGTTTCACAATATCTTAACTGTTGTATTTAAACAAATTAGGTGATTTTGGTAAAATTTAATGAAACAAATAGTTTCAAGTTGAACAGACAATTGCATTCATGCGAAACTCCTAATTGGTTATTATTTATTAAGTTAAAGTATGGATTCAAAATATGGTATACAACTTGCAACTATTTTTGTGAATTAAAAAACAAAGTAACCGATTGTTTAACAGTCTTGAAAGGAGTTTTAATTATGTTAGCAAGACGTTTATTCATTTTGTTTTTGGTGGCGGCCATTGCCTCCTTGTATTCCTGCTCTTCTTCAACGGAAAGCAAAGAAAAGAAGAGCAATTTTGAAGTCATTCAACCGGTGGTGGATCAGACCATTTCCAATTGGAGCAATCCGGTAATTTCCGCGCAGGCTCTGCACGATAATTTGTCTAACTATTTTGTGGTCAGCGTTCGTAAACCGGAACATTACGCGCTTGGCCATATTCCAGGTGCTATCAATATTCCCTGGACGCAAATCGCCAAAGAAGACAATCTGAAAAAGATACCTAAAGACAAGCACATTGTTACATATTGCTATACCGGCCATACCGGACAGATCGGGGCAACGGTTTTAAAATTGTTGGGCTATGACGTTAGTAACATGAAATATGGAATTATGGCATGGACTAAAGATGCTACCGTTCGTGTACAAAAGGCCTTTAGCGAAGATACCGATGCGCATGATTTTGCGATTAGCACTTCCGTTCCGCAAACCAAAACCTACGATTTGCCTGACCCGAATTATGTGGATTCCGAAGATGCCATGACCATTTTAAAAGCAGCCGCAGATCAATATGTTTCCAATCATGCTCCGGTGATTTCGGCACAAGCGTTGTTCGATAATTTGAATGACGGCGATACTTCCAACGATCCGCAAATTATCAGTGTACGCAAACCGGAAGATTATGCTAAAGGGCATATCCCGGGCGCCATTAATATCCCATGGAAAACCATTGCCAAGGTTGAAAACCTGAAAAAAATCGATCCGAAGCGTCCGGTTGTTACGTATTGCTACACCGGTCATACCGGTCAAATCGCTTGCACGGTACTCAATATTTTGGGTTATGATGCACTCAATTTAAAATTTGGAATTATGGCCTGGACAAAGAACCAGACCGTTCGCGTACAGAAAGCGTTCAGTGAAGAAACGGATGCCCATGATTTTCAGGTTGAAAAATAATTTGTAACCCCTAAAATCAGAAAGGGCAGGGCTAATGTTTAGTGAATGTTAGCCTTGCCTTTTTGCTTAAAAAATTTAAACGCGGAGAGATAATTGTGAAACGAATCGTTTACTTAATTCCGTTTTTGATTGCGTTTATTTTAATGGTTTCGTGTCAGGAGAAAAAGTCGGATATTGCCGAAAAAGAAGGGCTTTACGAAGTAACCAATCAATCGAGTTGCGTGGGTTGCCATACCAATAAAGCCTTGCTGGAACAAGTGGCCGAACCTCTTGAAGGCGGCGGCGGTGAAGCGGGCGAGGGCTGAGGCGGCGCGGTGGCCCCGTTGGGGCCTGCGGAACGTGTTTTGGTTTCTCAGCAATTTTTAAACAGCCCGCACGGCCAGATTAAATGTACCTCCTGCCATGGGGGCGATCCCAATACGCCGTTAACCAAAGAGGCCAAAGCGGAGGCGCATTCGGCCCAGAAAAATTTTGTTGCCTATCCAAGCGAACAGGCGGATACTTATTGCGGTTCATGCCATTCGGACAAAACATCCAAATTCGACAATGCTTTACATTATACGCAAGAAGGTTATTACCAACGTTTCATGGTTCGTGCCGGTGGGCAGGATTTACGAAACGATCCGAAGATGGCAGCAGGATTTAATAAAGCCTGCGCCAAATGCCATGCCAGTTGCGGACAGTGCCATGTCATTCGACCGGTATCGGTAAACGGCGGTTTGGAAAAAGCACATGTCTTTTACGAAACGCCGAGCATGGTCAACAATTGTACGGCTTGCCACGGATCGCGTGTTGGGGAAGAATATCGCGGATTGCATGCCGGTGAAGAGGGCTGGCCGGAAGGCATTAAAGCGGATGTCCATTACAACCAAGGGTTTCAATGCACCTTCTGCCATAAAGGTCACGAAATGCACGGTGACGGCACGCTTTACACCTATCGATACGTGGACAATCCCGATTTTGTACCCCAGTGCGTGGATTGCCATCAGGATGTGCTTGACCCGAATACGGATAATCAATATCATAAAACGCATGTTCAGGGCAGTAAAAAGCTGGAATGCCAGATTTGCCATTCGCAGACTTACAAAAGTTGTAATTCCTGCCACGTAGGCAAAGGCATCACCGGGCATTCCTACCCGACTTTTAAGATCGGTAAAAATTACATGAAAAACGACATGCGTAATTATGATTTTATTCTGGTTCGTCACATTCCCATTGCACCGGATACTTACGACAATTGGGGCGGCTCGATTTCGTTGACGACGTTTGATGCGGCACCGACCTGGAAATACGCTACCCCGCACAATATTCAGCGTTGGACGTCTCAAACCGATACCACCGGAACGGCATGGTGCGGTGAATCGTGCCACAATAATTTCGATAAATATTTATTGACGCCGGCCGACGTGGATTCGAATTATCTGGATGCCGAATTAAAAGCCAATGCACCTGTGTTCGTAAAATAACCCAGAACCTCCCGGGCTGACGGTTCGTCCGCCAGCCCTTTTATTAAATTAAGGTGAGAAGGAATCATGAAAAAACGCAATGTTTTAATGGTTTGTTTGGTTTTACTCGGATCGAGCGTTCTGTTCTCACAAACGGTAAAAACCAACGGTTACATTCGCAATTCCGTGTACAGCTATGCCACTCAGAAAACAGAAGGTTCTACGGCGACCGAAACCCATACGCGATTGTACCAAACCATCAATGTAAATGTCTCTTCCGGGCAGCTTTCGGCCATTCAATTGCATTTTGCCGGACGCGCGCTAACCGATTTGGCCGAAACCGATTTGAGCGACCTGAAGCGTTTTAAAGCCTACCGTTTCTCCGTTTCGGGCAAAGGGCTTTTTCATAATTTTCTGGATTTTGAACTCGGGAGACAATTTTTGTACCCGGGCCTGATTTTGGGCAGTTTGGACGGTTTGAATCTTACGGTTAAACCGTGGAAGAATATTAGCTGGCAAATTTACGGCGGAATGGAATCGCACTTGCTGCGCGCTTTCAAAATGTACCAACCTTCCGAAGCAACGGTTTTCGGAAGTCGCATAAAATTGAATCATCTGTTGAATACCAATTGGCATTTGGTTTATCTGCAAAAAATGTATCACAGCCAAACGCAGTGGCAAATTGTCGGTTTGAATGTGGCCAATTACAGCTTGCCGCATTTGACGGTTTTGTTGCAATCCCATTACGATTTGGTCAATAACCGCATGCACCGCCTTTATTTGTCAGCGCGTTATCAGGTCAATCGCAAATTATTTTTAAGCGGATATGTTAAAGAGCAATACCCGCAGGTTTACAATACCTCCTATTTTGAAATTTTTGAAGTGGAGCAGTATTTATTGGCCGGATTCAATGCCGCTTATCAACTAAATAATCGCTTTAACTTAACAGCCATGGTGCAGGGCGTGCAATTGGAAGAGGGTTACGGCAACCGATTCATTGTTACGCTGGGCGATGCCAACGGATCGTTGGGGCTGATTTACGAAAGCGGCGATTTGGGCAATCAGTTGGGACTGCTAATCGATTATCGCTACGAGATTTTGAAGAATTTGCTGGCAACCGTTAGTGTTGATTTTTCCCGCTATCGTTTTGAAAAACGATTCGATTACGACAGTCAAATCGCCAATGCTCTGGGGCTAAGCTACCGCTTTTCCAAACATTGGAACGCCCGGTTGGAGTATCAGTGGTTGAGAAACACCGATTTTAAATATGATCAGCGTGTTTTGAATCATATTAATTTTATTTGGTAAAAGGTGGAAACTATGCAGAAACGATGGATCATTTTATCGTTTGTTCTTTTTGTTCTGGCTACTTTCTTGCAGGCGCAGCAGAAAGATAAAATTATTTTTTCGCATAAATTGCATGTGCAGGATCAGGGAATCGAATGTTTGGACTGTCACGGCAAAGTGGCGGAAAGCGTGAAATCGACGGATGTGCTTTTGCCGGATATGCAGACCTGCTACAATTGCCACGACGAAGACGAAACGCCGTGTTCCAAGTGCCACACCAATCCCGATGATCCCGGTATCGCGCCCAGATTAAAAGGCTTTAAAAGTAAATTCCCGCACAAGCTTCACGTCGAACAAAAGGAACTGAATTGTCTGACTTGCCATAAAGGGGTTGATCAATCGACCGCGGTTGGCGCCTTGCATTTGCCGCCAAAGGAGCAATGCAACACGTGCCATCAGGGAGCGGATGTGGCCACCAATAAAATTCAGTGCCTGACTTGCCATTCGTCCAAAATGAATTTTACACCGGTAAGCCATCGCGTGAATTGGCAAAAAGATCACGGTGTTGTAGAGCAGGCCGGAACGGAAGCTTGCACCCATTGCCATCAAAATAATTATTGTGTTACGTGCCACGAAGGCGACAATTTGGATCACAAAGTACATCCGTTGAATTTTAAATACACGCACGGCCTTATGGCGAAAGGTAACAAAGAGAATTGCTTAACCTG
>JALWEA010000423.1 GCA_027039465.1 Calditrichia bacterium
GTAGTACATTAAAACAGTTCTTCAAACGGCGTTCTCATTTAGGGTAATATCTTTAACGAAGGTAATATTACAAATGATTTTTGAAGTAAAAACCCTTCGTCACCCCCTCCTTGGCATTGCAAGGAGGGGAGCGAAAGGCGAGTTAAAACATTACCAAATTTTCACCCGTTGATCAGGCGGTAAGTACAGCGAATCTTTCGGCGTAACGTGAAAGGCCGTGTAAAATTCGGGTACGTTAACCACCACACCGTTAACCCGAAATTGGCTGGGCGAATGCGGATCGGTAAGCACGCGGCGGCGCAGTTCGTCTTTGCGATATTTGCGCTTCCAGATTTGCGCCCAACCGATAAAGAAACGTTGATCTCCCGTAAAACCGTCCAGTACCGGTGCCTTTTTGCCGTTTAAGGATTTTTGATAGGCATGGTAAGAAATGGTCACGCCGCCTAGGTCGGCAATGTTTTCGCCGAGCGTCAGTTTCCCGTTCAGATGCATGGTATCGACCACCACATAGCGGCTGTATTGTTTGACCAATTTTTCGGCGCGCTTTTCGAAGTTCTTGCGATCCTGTTCCGTCCACCAGTTACGCAGATTCCCGTCGCCGTCCGATTTGCTGCCCTGATCGTCAAAGCCGTGGGTGATTTCGTGGCCGATCACCGAGCCGATGGCGCCGTAATTAACCGCATCGTCCGCCTTCATGTTGAAAAACGGCGGTTGCAAAATACCGGCCGGGAAAACCACCTCATTCATGGACGGATCGTAGTAAGCATTTACGGTGTGCGGATTCATGAACCATTCTTTGCGATCAACCGGTTTACCCAATTTGTGAATGTTGTAATAGTAAGCAAACAGACGGGCGCGCTTTACATTGCCCACCAAATCGTCAGGTTTAATCACCAATGAAGAATAGTCTTTCCACTTGTCGGGATAGCCGATTTTGGTGTGGAATTTGGAAAGCTTGATTAAAGCCTGTTTTTTGGTCTCCGGGCTCATCCAGTCCAGTTGCTTAATGCGTTCGCGGTAAACCATCAATAAGTTGTGTACCAATTTTTGCATGCGCTTTTTGGCTTCCGGCGGGAAATATTTGGCAACGTACATTTTGCCCAAAAGTTGGCCGATCAAACCGTTCATGGTGCCCATGGCCCGTTTCCAGCGCGGACTCATGGCCGGTGTTCCGGTTAACGTTTTGCCGTAAAAATCAAATTTGGTTTGCACGAAATCATGACTCAAATAGCTGCCGTAGCCGGAAATGAGCTTGTAATCCAAATAGGATTTCCAGTCATTCAGCGAATATTTTTTAAACAACTTGCCGAAAGCCTTCAGGTAACTTGGCTGAGAAACGACCAAGGTATCGAAATTCGGCATTTCGCAAGCTTTGAAGAAATTCGACCAATCGAACTGTGGAGCGGTTAGGCTGAGCTGTTTAAAGGCAAATTTGTTGTAAGTTTTTTCGCGCTGACGATTTTGAACCCGCGTCCAGTGCGCTTTGGCTATGTCCGTTTCCATTTGCATAATTTTTTTCGCGCGTTGTTCGCTGTTATCCGTTTTTGCCAAAGAGAGTAATTTTGCAATGAACTTTTGATATTCTTGACGGAAATGTTTGAATTTGGGCGTTTCCCGCAAATAGTAATCGCGGTCGGGCAGCCCCAGGCCGGATTGGCTCACATAAACAATGTAGCGGGAAGAATTTTTTTCGTCCTGTCCCACATAAAAACCGAAAGGAAGTTGAACGCCCATCTTGCGCAATCGTGCCATCTCTGCAACCAAATCTTTTTTGGAGCGAATGTTTTGAATGCGATCCAAATCCGCTTTTAAGGGTGATAATCCCAGTTGTTCCGCCCGGGCACTGTCCATGTAGCTTTTGTAAAAATCGGCCACCTTTTGTTGGTCGGAATTAGGCTTCTGCCTGGTTTTAGCCAAATTTACCACGATGTCATGAATGCGCTTTTCATTTTGCTCCTGCAAAATGGTGAAGGAACCGTAGTTAGATTTATCTTTGGGAATCGGTGTGATTTTTAACCATTTTCCGTTAACGTAACGATAAAGATCATCCTGCGGACGATACGAATCGTCGAAATATTGTTTTTGAATACCGGAGTTCTGTCTGGAACATGCGGCAAACAAAAAAAGTCCGAGTAGAAATAAAAGCGAAAACTTATGCATGAAAATACCTCCTTATGGTCTGTCCGTTCCTATTTGAATACGTCTATTTTAATAATCTTAACCGGCATGAGCGGCAAATCGTTTTCATTAACCGGAACATTGGCAATTTTATCCACCACATCCATCCCTTTGGTTACTTTGGCAAACACCGTGTAATGATGATCCAGGTGGCGGGCGGCTTTTTGCACAATAAAAAATTGACTTCCTGCGCCGTCGGCCAAATTATTGACCCGTGCCATGGAAACCATGCCGCGATCATGATGTAAATCGTTAAATTCATTCGGAATGTGCACCAAAGGACCTCCCATACCGTAGCTTTGCACGTTGTCTGTGCGGGTATTGGGATCTCCGCCCTGAATCATGAAGCCTTTAATTACGCGATGGAAAAGCAGGCCGTCATAATAACCGCTTTCGGCATGGGCGATAAAACTGAAGCAGGTAATCGGTGCTTTGGATGGGAAAAAGCTTAATTCGATGTTACCGTAATTGGTAACGATGCGGGCTTTAACGTCTTTCATCTGATCGATTAAAAACTGAATGTGCTGGCCCAGCTCTTCGTATTGCATCACTTCCATTTTCAACTCCGAAATTTGCGATTTTAAACGTTTGTTTTCCTGTGAAAGTTTCTGATTCCCACAGGAAATCAGAAAAAATAAAGTCAAAAAAAGACTGACAGTGC
>JALWEA010000424.1 GCA_027039465.1 Calditrichia bacterium
TACTAAAAATATATTTTAAGCTACCATGTCCTTTTATTTTTTTCAAGTCATGTACTCAAAAACCGGAAGAGCCTTAAATTAAAGGATTATTTGCCAAAAGATCAAATATTTCTAATCGCTTTTTTGATCATCAATCGGCTTGGAGAAATTTGCAGTAAGGTATTTTATGGTTAAGCGTTAAGGGTTAAGCGTTATTCGTATATTCGTTAATCGGATGTGAGGTGAATTGTTGAATGGGAAATCGTTAAGCGTGTATCCGTATATTCGTATATTCGTATATTCGTTATTCGTTAAGGCCTGTCATTGCGAACGATCCCGCGAGCCTGCGAGCGGGAGAGTGAAGCAATCCTGTCCAAATATGCAACGGACGTAAGGGATTCTTCATTCCGTCCCGTTCGGGACGGCCATATTTTGGTGCGAATATTTGTCTCCCACAGATGAATCTGTGGGCTATTAGCGTGTCGTCCCTTGCGGAACTCCGATTGATGTTGGTGGTGAATTTGATTCCCACAAATGAATTTGTGGCTAATGGCACATCGTCCCTATCGGGACAAATTCAAATACAGATTGTTTTAAAAACCATCGCGTAGCGATGAAATACCAATAGCCCATATTTTCAAATATGGGTTAATGCAATTATTCCATAAAAAATTGTTGTCCCGAATGGGACATTTGAAAAACCTGTTTATGGTTATTATTGAATAATATTAGGGATTGCTTCTCCCGACTTCGTAGGGATCGCAATGAAAGGCCCAAATTGTCATCGCGAGGAGCGTAGCGACGCGGCGATCCCTTCCAGAGCAACAACGGTTTATTGCTAACGAAGGGCCTAAGAGTTAAAGGGATTGCTTCACTCGTTCCTCGTTCGCAATGACAATCCTACGTGTTAGGGATTGCTTCTTCCCGAGAATCTGGAATAGCAATGACAGGAGCGAATGCATCAATATTAAGAAATAAAAAAAGGGAAAAACCATTACTTTTTAGATTGAAAAACAAAAAAGAACAGTAATGATTAATAATGTGCCCTCAAAGTTGCAGCTACGATCGAATGAGCTCTAAAATGTTTTCTTAACTTCTGAAGACTTCTCTGTATTTTTCAATATTCAAGCGATTCATATAAAACAGGTCTTCCAATACAAGTGCAACCGCCCCTAAAATGGCGGCGTTTTCCTTGAGCCGCGCTTTTCTAATTTTTACGACCCGGCTTGGCGTGCGTAAGATATCCTGCTTAACTTGTTCCTTAACAAAATTCAGCAAAAGCGGATGGCGCGCTAAAGGTTGTCCGCCAATAATGATTAATTCGGGGTTTAATGTATTGATGAGATTAATACAAACCACCCCGACCAAAAAGCCGTATTCTTTAATTAATTCAACCGCTAAGGGATGGTTTTTCCCCGCAGCTTTTAAAATTTCATCAACGGTTATTTGTTCGGTATCAAATGCATCCGCAAATTCGCCTTTTTTAATGGCACGCTTTGCGGCGTCAATTAAAACCCTATCCGCCAATACATCGGCAAATTTTTCATGATTATTATGCAAATAACGGAAATCTTCCTTTTCCCGAATCATGTAACCGATATCGTAATATCCGATTTCACCGGCACTGGCGGAAACGCCCCGATATAGTTCACCGTTAATAACAATGCCCGCACTCAAACCGTCGCCGATCCACAAATAGACCAGGTTGTCATAATTTTTCCCGATCCCGAATCGGGTTTCTCCGAGGCTGATGGCTTTTACATCGTTTTCAATAATCGTTTCAATTCCGTAGCGTTTTTCAAAAATCTTTTTCAGCGGAAAGCCTACCCAATTGAACAGAGTATCCGATTCCTGAATTTTCCCTTGGCGGTAGTTAATTAAACCGGGAATGGCCACACCGATGCCAATGGGCTTCGAACGCTTTACCCATGGTATTTCAAAATAACCGTCGATAAATTCAAAAATACGATTAACCACTTTTTTTAACGGTGTACCTCGTTCGAAGGTAAAATTTTTAATTTGATACAATTTGGCATTTAAATCGCTTAACGCTACTCTGGCATGATCACGTTTGATTTCCAACCCGATGGCATAACCGGATTTCGGATTGAACTCCAAAAGAATCGGCCGGCGTCCCCCGAAACGGGTTGAATTACCGGTTCCGATTTCTTTAATGTATCCGGATTCCAATAAGTTGGTAATGATTTCGGAAACGGCTGCTTTGGAGAGTTTGTAGCGTTTGGCCAAATCCGCCCTTGAAATAGGACCGTCGTTTTTGATGAAGCGTAAAATATTCAATTCGTTATATTCACGAACTAACTTTGGCCCATACCCTGCCTCACGAATCATTCAAATTCCTAACAAGTTTGTTAACCGAAATAACTTACGATATAAGATACAATGAAATTTGATCAAAAAAAAGTGGCTTATCAAAGATTTATTAGATTTTTAGATGAATTTATATTATTATTTGACGATAAATGCCGATTGATTCTAAAATCATTTAGGAGGCATCATGAGTCCGTTTTATAATGAAGACATTCAGCGATTCAGTAAAGATTTTATTCCGCAGGAATTTTTAAGCGATAAGGAGAATCCCTATCTTATTCGCAACCGGCAAAGCGATTCCGGCGCTTACCGTCACCTTACATCCAAAGAGATCGAGATTTTGGTTAAAAACAGTAATTCCGCGGAAAGTTGGGATAAAATTCTGGTATCGGAAAATTTTAATCCGACTTTGGTTAAAAATTGCGAATTTTGGGGAATGGTGCGCATCGGAAATTTGCAACGCGGATTTTTGGAATACCATAAACTGCGTGTACCCATCGGCATTTCGGATAGTACGATTATTTCATGTGACATCGGTGATAATTGCGCCATTCGCAATGTGCATTATCTTTCGCACTATATTCTTGGCAGGCAATGTATTCTTTTTAATATTGATGAAATGATTACGGTGGACAATGCCAAATTCGGCAACGGGATTTTAAAAGATGGAGAAGACGAAAGCGTTCGCGTATGGATTGAGTTGGCTAATGAAAACGGCAATCGTGCGGTTTTGCCTTTTGAGGGTATGTTACCGGCCGATGCTTACATCTGGTCACGTAATCGTGCCGATCAAAAATTGCAGCAGCGTTTCATTGAAATGACGGATCAATTGTGTGATAAGCAACGGGGTTATTACGGGGTTATCGGCGATTATTCCGTGATCAAAAATTCGCGTACCATTAAAAATGTGAATTTCGGTGCTCACAGTTATGTCAAAGGTGCTAATAAATTGAAAAATTTAACCGTTCAATCCAGCAAGGAAGAACCGACCCAAATCGGTGAGGGGGTTGAACTAGTCAACGGCATTATCGGATACGGAAATCGAATTTTCTACGGCGTTAAATCAGTGCGCTTTGTTACCGGTCGTAATGTGCAATTGAAATACGCCGCCCGCCTGATTAATTCCTATTTGGGTGATAATTCAACTATCTCCTGTTGTGAAGTTTTAAATAATCTGATCTTTCCATTCCATGAGCAACACCATAATAATTCTTTTTTAATTGCCTCAACGGTTGAAGGGCAGGCCAATATCGCCGCCGGGGCCACGATCGGTTCCAATCACAATTCCCGCTCACCGGACGGTGAGATTATTGCCAAACGCGGTTTTTGGCCAGGACTAAACAGCAGTTTCAAACACAACAGCGTGTTTGCGCCTTTTGCTTTAATTGCCAAGGGAATGTACTATGCGGAAATTAATTTACGTATTCCGTTTACTTTGGTCAGTCCGGGTAATGCCACCGATGAAATCAATTTGTATCCCGGTTATTGGTTTAAACATAATATGTATGCTCTGGCGCGCAATAGTTGGAAATTCGCCAAACGGGATAAACGATTCGTTAAAGAACAGCACATTGAAACGGATTACCTGGCACCTGACACGGTGGAATCGATGTTTGAGGGGTTGGAAATTCTACAAAAAGCCATCAATACTGCTTTAGGTAAGAATTTAACCGTGCCCGAAATTATTGAACGACAGAAGGAGCTGGATAGCGGTTTGGCAGTCGTTTTAACGGATGTGTTGAATCATGGCAAGGCGCATGTATTAAAACCGGCACAAGGTGTGGCATTGTTTTTCCAAATGATTGAATACTATGGCGGGCGGGCGCTGATTGAATTCCTAAATAAAACAAACTCGGAAAATGCGAGTGTTGACGCCATTCTTAATGAAATTCCAAAATCTGCCGGTGATTATATTCATGAATGGGATAATTTGGGAGGGCAAATCATTCCCAAAAAGCACGTTGAACGCTTGTTTCGGGAAATCAAGGATGGAACAATCGTTGATTGGAAGAGCGTTCACACTTTTTATGATCGGGAATGGAAGAATTATCCGCAATTAAAAAATGCACACGCCATTCACAGCTTATTAAAATTGCACGGAAAAACGTTTGATACGCTGGATAAGCCCTTTGTGGGTGAAGTATTGCAGCGCACCAAAGAAACCGTTGGAAATATTGTGGATTGGGCCTTCAAGTCGCGCGAAAAAGATTACACCAATCCTTACCGGATGGCCACTTACGAAAGTAAAGAAGAGATGGAAGCAGTCGTTGGAAAGATTGATTCCAATAGCTTTCTAATCGAACTTAAAGAAACTTCCGCTAATATGATGCGGCGGATTGATGAAATTCTTTCACACTTGTGATAAAAAAAGGAGTTTACTCAATGGAAAAGAAACGCAAACGCCCGGAAAAAGCTTATAAAAATCTAAAATTTTTAACAAGCCCGGAAGCACGCCCGATACGAATTTTAGCCGAATTTTCCGAACCCAATGTGCGTTTTCAGAAATTAAAAATTCACAGCACCATTGTTTTTTTCGGTTCTGCGCGTATCCGACCGCACGATCAGGCCAAAAAGGAACTAAAAGAAATTGCTGCGCAATACGATGCGGATCCTTCTGAAGAAAATGAACGACTGCTCTCCGCGGCGCGGCTGCGTTTGCGTCTTTCCAAATATTACGAGGATGCTACGGAGTTGGCGCGTCTTATTACGGAATGGGCTAAAGAAAAAGATTCCAATCGTCAAAAACTTTACGTTTGTACCGGCGGCGGCCCTGGCATCATGGAAGCGGCAAACAAGGGCGCCGCTTTAGCCGGAGGTAAGTCCATCGGGCTTAATATTTCACTCCCGCATGAACAGGAACCCAATCCTTACATCAGTGAAGAATTGATGTTTGAATTTCACTACTTTTTTATGCGCAAATTCTGGTTGGTTTACATGGCCAAGGCTTTGATTATTTTCCCGGGTGGATTCGGAACGCTGGATGAAATGACCGAAGTTCTGACCCTTTTACAAACGAAAAAAATTCATCGTCCTTTGCCGATTATTATTTTCGGTCAGGACTACTGGAAGGAAATCATTGACGTTGAGGCCATGGCGCGCTGGGGAACCATCGCCTATCAAGATTTGAAATTTTTCACCTTTGTCAATTCAGCGGAAGAGGCTTTCCACCATTTAAAAGGCTATTTGGAAAGTCTTGACCTGAGCCCTTCGCAGGTGCCTTCTTTGAAAGGGTAACTTTGCCGGTGAGGTTGGGAGCCGGGAATTAGTTACTGGTTGAAGGGTTAAGGGTTAAGGGTTAAGGGTTAAGGGTTAAGAGTTATTCGTATATTCGTTAATCGGTCATCGTTGTTTGGGCAGACGGTGGCGCGTCCGGTTCCCGAGTGATTCTGCCGACACTTGTAGGGGCGAAGCATTTCTCTAACAAATAAAGAAACAATCGGTGTTTTTAGTTGCACAACGTTAAATTTTTTGAGTTTGAAGCTTCTTGACGGAAATGCTTCGCCCTTACTTCGAACACCGCAAGATGAAAGGTAGAATCGTATCGAGGGACGGACGCGGCGCAAAATGTCAATAGAAATTCTGTTTTGTGACCCAACCCTAACCATTCCCTACCAACGCCCCGATGCTTGGGATTTCCAATATGGAGGGGTGTCACTTTAGAAACGGGCATTTGGTGAATTGTTAAATTGAAACCCTTGTTTGCCCGATGATGTGCAGGATTGGGCCCGATTGCCGAGTAATTTCATCGAATTTGTAAGAGGAAAATATTGGAATTTCGGAAGTTTTCAGTATAAGGGTTATTTTTTGCAATGGATTGTTAGCCCCTGACTTTAGGTTGGGAATTAAAGATAATAATAATATCAAGAAATTAGGACGTTTACGTCCTTTAAAAGCAAATTGTAGTTTTAAATAACGCCCTAAAGGGCGCAAAAATTTTTGGTCTACATTTTGTCCTCAGCGTAAAAGCTGGGGCTAACGTATAAATAACAAATGGAGTGTCATTCCGAGGCCGGGAACCATGGCTGGCGCCATGGATTATTAAGGCAGTGACATGACGGTGTGGCAACCGTGTCTCGATACGATCCCGCTGGCGCGGTCTCTACTCGACAACCGGTTGCCTTTGACCGCGTCCGGTTCCCGAGTGATTCTGCCGACACTTGTAGGGGCGAAGCATTTCCCTAACAAATTAAAGAAATAATGGGTGCTTTTGGTTGCACAATGTTAAATTTTTTGAGTTTGCAGCGTCTTGGCGGAAATGCTTCGCCCTTACTTCGGACAACGCAAGATTAAAGTCAGAATCGTATCGAGGGACGGACGCGCCACAACATGTCAATAGTAGCCCCGATTTATCGGGACGCGGTAATCCTTAACATTCATTTAGGCCACTCCCTTAACAATAGGCCGCTGCTGCTTTGGAAGGGATTGCTTCACTCTCCCGCTCGCAGGCTCGCAGGATCGTTCGCAATGACAGGACTGGGAATCACATTAATTAACGGGCGGAAACCACCGCCTGTACAAACAATGATCTCCGAATAACGAATAACGAATAACGAATAAACGAATAACGCTTTTTTACTCTTAACCATTCAACCCTTAACCATTTAACCGGTTTCCAAAAATTCCTTGACTTTATTATTTCAATTTTCTAATTTTTCGACTGAGCAGTCGAAAAATAAATGGCGAGTCTAAAATGGCCATCGCAGATCGAAAAAGAAGAGAACGTCAGGCACGAATGCAGCTCATCCTAAACGCAGGCGCCCGTGTGTTTGCCCGTTACGGATACCATCGTGCCAGCATGGATTTGATTGCCGAAGAAGCGGAGTTGGGCAAAGCTACGCTGTACTACTATTACAAGAACAAAGACGATCTTTTGTTGGGCATTTTAACCGAAGGTATCAAAGATTTTTTTCATCATCTGGAATTGAGTCTGCAAACAAACAAAGATCCCATTGAACAATTAAAATTAACAATTCGTGAAAGCATGCTCTTTTTTGAGCGGCATCCGGATTATTTCAAATTGTACATGTATTTGAATGTCCATCCCGCTTTTCGAAAAAAAATCTATCGTTTAATGCATCCCTTATTGACACAAAAAATCGGTATGATCAAACAAATTTTTCAAGAAGGACAAGCCCAAGGACGCATTAAGGATATTCCGACGGAACATCTTCAGGCTATTTTCGGCTCGCTGGTCATGGGTATGGGTATTTTCTCGACCGGTAAAATGACCCACGAACAATTGGAAGAAAGAGCGCGCTATTTGGAACAGGTGTTTTTTACGGGAATCGTAAAAGAGTGAGACCCGTCCAAATTCGCTTAGTTCAGACAAAAAAAATGAAGGCGATACATCATTCATAAAACCGTGAGGTAACAATGATTAAGTACACGCGATTAGTCGTCAAATATCCGAAAACAACCATCGGAATTATTTTGTTAATCACTCTGTTTTTTACTTACGAAATGAAAAATATCCGCATGGAACCGGATATAACATCTTCTCTTCCCAAACATATACCGGCCAAATTACTGTACGACCGGATGACCAAAATATTCCCCAGCCGTGATTTTGTGCTCATTGCTTACGAAAGCGATTCGTTATTTTCTCCGCGGCCCATTCGCAATATCTTTCAAATAACCGAACACCTGAAAGATCTGCCCGATGTTTATTCTGTAATGAGTCCGACCAATATTAAAGTCATTCGCGGCACGCAAGAAGGCATGGAAGTTAATCCGATTCTGAAAGCGCCGCCCAAAACAAAAGAAGAAATTGAGACTTACCGTTATACACTATTCCATAGCGATCTCCCTATCGAAAACATCATCTCCAAAGATCGGCGCATGGCCGGAATTATGGTATTTCTGAAGAATACCGTTAAACCGGAAGATGCGGCCAAGGAAGTACTTGATTACGTGGAAAATCTTAACCTGAAACCCGACCGTGTCTACATTACCGGCAAGCCGATCTTGACACTTTATTTGGGACGCGGGATGGCGCGCGACATGGGCATGCTCTTTCCCATGGTCATTTTGTTGATCATTGCCATATTGTGGATAAGTTTTCGAAATTTGCAGGGAGTGCTTTTACCGCTGGGCGTGGTTATCACCAGCGTATTGTGGACAATCGGCTTAATGGCCTTTTTGGGTGTACCCATCAGCCACTCCACGAACATGTTGCCCATTCTGCTCTCGGCCATTGCCGTTGCCGACGGCATCCATATTCTGAATCACTATTTTAACAAGATTGCCCGTGAAAAAGGTAAACCTTCCGAAGTCATCACCCAGGTCATGTCGGAATTAAACGCACCGGTTATTATTACATCCGTAACCACGGCTTTCGGATTTTTGGCTTTGAATACATCCAGCATCGGTTCGGTGGGACAATTGGGTATTTTTACGGCAACGGGTGTCATTTTTGCCATGATCTTTTCTTTGAGCTTTATTCCGGCGGCGGTGGCCATTATGAAGGTGCCCAAACACATTCGCAAAACGGAAAAAGGACGTTTACTCAATCGTTGGGCGGTAGCCTACGCCGATTTTTTGATTCGACGAAAAGGTCTCATGGCGGGTATCATTTTG
>JALWEA010000425.1 GCA_027039465.1 Calditrichia bacterium
CGAGCTTTATTGCTTTTTTTTCGATTTTAAAAGTCTTATTTTGCAAATCCGCATCAATTATTCCATAGCGGTTGTTTTCAATTACGGCCACTTGGTGATCATTGACCAAAGCCATTCCGCCCGGATTTTCAATCCCCTCGGCCAACAAGTCTATTAAAAGATTCTTTTTTACGGGATACAATTTTTTGTCATGCCATGTCGTTGAATCCAATGTTTCAAAAGTTTTGCCTTCAATGCCCTCCAAACCTTCGGAAACCTTTACCGTACTGTCGGTGATGACCGCTTCAAATAAAAGCGACCGCTTCATTCCGTTGTAATTGGCATATTCCGTTATGAGAAAAGAGGTATCATTTACCGCAACCACCGAGCCAAGCTTAACAAATCGTTCCGGAATTTGATCGACATCCGAAGGCTCGACAAAATAAAACAGAGAAAGATCCTGTTGCGTATTAAAATTGTACAAGGCAATGCGGCGAAGCCCATAATTAATCGGCCTATTTTGATTCGGATCATTAATATTGCGGTTATGCTCCAAACAACGGCCGAGCACGGTAACCAACCGTCCTGATCGATCCATATCGATTCCGGCAAAGCCTCCGTTTACCGTATGGCTGGCAAATGCTTTTCGAAATCCCTCCGCAGGTCGGATTCTGCGAACCCATTTGCCTTCAACGGTTAGTTCCAATAAAGAAGGATTGTATTCATCGGCAACCCAAAAGAAATGCGAATCGATATCAAAATAGACACCCGCGGGATATATTCCCCATAAATCGTTTTTAACATTTTCATTCAAAATGGTTTGATCTTGTGCCCAAATACTTTCGGGTTTTAACCCGGAAACCTTGTTATTCAACGGATTTCGAATAGGTATTTGTTTAATGATTTTAATGGAATGATCGTCCTGAAGTTCAAGCTTCACAATTTCGGGAGTAAAATCCGGGTCTAAAAAATACGTTTGCGCATGGCCGTTTTGATCAATTTTTTCCAGAACCGGTCCTCGATCCGTTACCGTATAAAATATTCTATTGTCACGATAATAAAGTCCGTTAAAACCACCAAGACGTAAACCGAGATCCTTTTTTAAAACGGGCAGTTTTGCATAAGCCAAGGTGTATTCCCCATTCGGTTGGTATTTATCCAGAATAGGTTGCGTACCTTGGCATTGAACCAAAAGGATTAAGGCCGAAATAAGAAAGAGTAATTTGATTTTCATAAATATTTCCAAAAACAGTTTATTTGAATCGTTTCAATTAAAAAAACAATAATTTACAAAAAAAATCCCTCGAACCTTGCCATTTCAATTTTTAAGATAATTTGCGCTTATGTTTATTTTTATCGTTAATTACTATTGAAAATCCCCGAAGAACCTCGTACGACCAAATCCACATCAAGAATAATTTTCTTTCGTTCGATCGGTTGACCTTTTAGAATGTCCAATAATTCCGTTATGGCTTTTTCTCCCAATCGTTTCTTGGGCAATCGAATGGTCGATAAAGCCGGGAACGAATAAGCGGCTTCGGGAATATCATCATATCCGACAATAGCCACATCTTGCGGAACAAGCAACCCGCTGTTTTTTATTGCTTCCACCGCCCCGAGAGCCATTAAGTCGTTAAAGGCAAAAACAGCGCGGGGAATTCGATCGGTTGAGATAAATTTCATCATTGCCTGATAGCCGCCGTCAAAGGTAAAATCACTCTGCTGAATTAATTGCTCGTCAAAAGGAAGCCCGTAGTCGTTTAAAGCACGGCGATAGCCTTCCAAACGCCCCAAACTACTGTAAAAACTTTTCTGCTCAATGGGCCCGCTAATGACACCGACCGTTTTATAACCAAAATCCAACAAATGCTTGGTTGCCAGGTAACCGCCTTTTACGGTATCCACTAAAAATGTCGGTCCGTCGAAATTTGTGTAATCGCGCTCTATGACCACAAAAGGAATATTTTTTGATTGCAATTCGTTAGCCAAAAAATTCTCCGAAACAATGTCACCGATTAGAATAATCCCGTCTACTCTTTGATTGATTAAGGCCTTGACTTCGTCCTCACCGATACGTTGCGATTCATTACTATCCAATTGCATCAACAAGTAATCATTCTTGTAGGCAATATTAAAGATACTTCGAATAATTTGAGAAAAAAACGGGTTGGTAATATCAGGAACAATCACTCCAATGGTCTTTGTTTCGTTCTTTCGTAAATTTCGTGCAACGCGATTCGGTGTGTAATTAAGCTGCTCAATAACCGATAAAACTTTTTCACGTGTTTCATCGCTAACCATATTACTGTTATTCAGAACCGCAGAGACTGTTCCGACCGAAAATCCGCTTTCACGTGCAATGTCTTTAATAGTCGCCATTTTTGAATCGTTTCAGATTTTGCTTAAAAAAATTTAAATTTTTATTAAAAGCCTTAGTCTAAAACCTAAAACCGTTTTAAACTAAATATTATTTCTAAATTTTTTAATTTCACCAACTTAGAAACGTTGTTTTTGAAACGTTTCAGTTGTTGTTATTCAATAACTTAACTCATGTTGCGCTAAAAATAAATAATAAAATTTACGTTGTCAAATTTTTTTATCAGTTAATAATTGACTCACCCCTCATTCCCCCCTCTCTTCTTCGAAAAGAGCGGAATGTAAGCCGCTGATCAATATGGAATTAGCCATGATCAATGGGAAGTGTGAAGTCAGTGCAGAATATTTAAAATTGAAAAATTTCAAAATAACAGTATTTTTTCAAAGGTTTCAATGTATTACAATTTTCTTGCTGACAAAATCTTGCTTTGATTTCCCAAACGGCACGCTTAATTTCACAATTCCCTTTGCATCAATCCC
>JALWEA010000426.1 GCA_027039465.1 Calditrichia bacterium
GCAAAACGCGCTTCCGGTGGATGACCAGTCCTTGCCGGGTTCCGCTCTTTCATCGGAACAGGTTAGGTTAAAAGGTGTTTCATCATACGCCATAAATCCCCACCTTATGGGCTTGCACGGCGCAACCAAGTTCCCAATTAATCCATGTCACTGTCTTAATAATCCATGGCGCCAGCCATGGTTCCCGACCTCAGAATGACAGGTTTGGCCTTATGTCCCTATCTTAACAATCCGCGGCGCATGCCATGGTTCCCGACCTACTATTGACATGATATAAGCCCGCAAGCTCATTATTTCAACCCATCCACTCCCTTCCCTACTATCGCAGGGAAGGGTGCCCAATTTGCTGTGGGCATTTGATGAATTGTCGAATTGAAGTCATTCTTCGCCCACAAGCATGCAAAATTGTGACAGAATGCCAAGTACTACGACGGAACTAAGAATTCCGTGAATCCGTTACTGCTTTGAAAGAGATCGCCGCATCACTCGCTTCGCCCGCTCCTTCAATGACATCAGGCCATTCATTACCCCTTATTTCAACAACTCAACAAACCGTCACAAATACTTAGGCACCCCTCCTTGCGCTTTCGCAGGGAGGGGCCGGGGGTGGGTTTCAGAAAAAATCCATGGCACCAGCCACGATTGCCCGCCTCGAAATGACATCCCGTTCCGGGACACTCGAGAACAGGCCTCTATTTCAACAAAAGCATCCTGCGAATTTGTGTTTGCCGCCCGACTTTTAAACGATAAAAATAAAGCCCTGAAGTTACTGCGTTTCCGGCGGTATTGGTTCCGTTCCAAACAACACGCTGATTGCCGCTTTGGGACGGCCCTAAACGAAACGTACGAACTTCCTGGCCTAACACGTTGTAAACGGTCAAAGTAGCGGTTTTACCTTTTAATTTTTCCGGAATGTAAAAGCGAATGACCGTTTGCATGTTGAACGGGTTTGGGAAATTTTGATAGAGCATTAAATTCCCGGGCAGCATTTCGGAAGCAATCCGCCCGAGTCCCGTAAATTCGACTCCGTAACTGCTTGTGCGGTAGTTACTGCCGAGATAGGTTTCCCAGGAAGTCATGGCACTTAAAGGCGTCTTCAAATCCAAAGCCAATAAACGTTCGGAGGTTCCGACAATCAATTCCGCATCGCCGTCTCCGTCCAAATCGCCTATTACGGGCATGGCCGAAAGAGCATCTCCGATAAAAGCCGGGAAGTTGGAAAACTCGCTTCCGTCCGCGCGAAACAAATGGAGATTTCCGTTGCCTGTGTTTACCAGAATTTCGGGAACGCCGTCATTGTCCACATCCTGAGCCAACAGGCCCGTTTGCGGAGTGCTGCCTAGATCAACCGGGAAATTGTTTAACAAATCACCCGATAAATGATAGACATATAAAAAACCGTCTCTGCCGGCAACCGCAATTTCCGGCGCTCCGTCTCCGTCAAAATCCGTAATGGCCGGAGAGCCGATCAAATTATCATTGAACGTTTTTTCAAATTCGATTTGTCCCTGCGCGTTGATTTTTACGAGCTTGTGGTCGTTTGTGGCGGCAATGATAAACAAATGTCCGTCCTGCTTGACCACAACCGGCGTGGCGCTTAAACGCGCCGAAAGTTTGACCGGAAAGCCGGATAACGAATCGCCATGATTGGTAATAACGTGCAAACTTCCGTCAAAAGTACCGACCACCATATCCGGTAACTGATCACCGTCAAAATCGGCCAGAGCGGTACCGACATTTATCAGGTAGGGCATTACTTTGGGGAAACCGGCAATTTCGCTGGAATCGATCTTCAGAACATGAAGATTCTTGCGCATGGTTCCGAAAATGATTTCCAACTGCGGGTCCTCATCCATATTCACCAAGGCAACATCGCCGTACACCGATTCACTCAGGGCGTCTTCAAACAATACCTTCCCGTCAAAGCCGACCACCCAAACCGTTCCCTTGCGGTTAACAACGACCATTTCATTTTTACCGTCATGATTCACATCGCCGACGGCGGGCGCACTTTTAGCGGCGCCTACTTCCACCGGGAAACCGGAGCGAACGCTACCGTCACGATTAAATACGATTAATTGGCCGTCATTGGTTACACCGACAATTACATTTTCATGCGCGGACAACCGGACAAAACTCAGGGCACTTAAAAAATTGTACCCGTCCACGGGAAAACCCGCCTGATAAGCCATGGGTTGCACTTTCAAATCGAAATTTGTTTTGTAAGGATAGGAGGATGTGTCGTTAGCCGTGACGGTCAGTTGCAAATCGATTTCCTGATACGGCGCATCCTTTTTAATCACCAAACCCGGCTGCAAGGTCAGGCTATCGAGCGCCTGCCCGCTCATTAGGGAGTCTATGGCAAGCAAAGAATCCAAAATTTGCACGTACGGCGAGGCGGTGCTTAAATGTAACATAACGCCTTTGGCATCTTTCCAACCGGCTTCGTTCTTGATCGAAAAATAAAGACGCAACGTATCGCCAGGCACGGGATCCGTACTGTCGCTGTTCACCCAGGCATATTTCAGCAGCGAGATTTTAGGGAAAATACCTTTGGCAATGGCGTTGTACACATTCACCCGTCCCGCGCCCAACAGACCTTTGTAACTCGGATTTTGCGCGTCAATGGGATCCGCATTATTTAACAGGCGGGAAAGAAGCTGGCCGCGCGTATCGTCGGGGAACCAAGCTTTTAACAGAGCCAAAGCTCCGGCCACCACCGGCGTGGCCATTGAGGTTCCCTGCCAGGAAGTG
Source organism: Calditrichia bacterium (assembly GCA_027039465.1). Classification (GTDB taxonomy): domain Bacteria; phylum Calditrichota; class Calditrichia; order Calditrichales; family Calditrichaceae; genus Caldithrix. Next base: position 2,755 of record JALWEA010000426.1, read on the forward strand.
TATGAACCGGCACTGACATGAATGGTGCTGAGAATCGCATTGTAAGCGCTGCTGCCCTCGCCGCCCGGCGCGCTGATATCCACCACTTTACCCCAATTGGAGTAATAGGCTTTTTTATCGGATCGATTTAAGGCGGCAACGGAAACGGTGTTGTCAAAATCGCTGGGATAGCTCGGATTGTCATCGTTGCTGTGCGAATCGTTACCTGCCGCGGCCACCACAATGGCGCCGTAATTTTTGGTTACATTATCCACCACCAATTTGCCGTACAAATCGTAACCGCCGCCCCAGGAACAATTGATAATTTTAGCGCCCATCTTGGCGCAATACAATACGCCCGAATAGCCTTTGACAATGTTCGGATTGGTCAAATCATTATCCGCAGCATGTTTGGTAACAATCAATTTACTACGGAACGAAATTCCGGCAATACCGATGCCGTTATCCGCAACCGCGGCAATAATACCGGAGACATGGGTTCCATGACTTAATTCGTAATGCGGCCCCGGATCCGGCGGCATGACATCGTTATCCTGGTTGGCAAAATCCCAACCCATAAAATCATCCACATAACCGTTACCGTCGTCATCCACCCCGTTTTCATCGGATGCTGTAATTTGACCGTCGCCATTGGCATCTTCGCCTAAATTCACCCACATCGCATCGGCCAAATCCGGATGCGTGTAATCAATGCCCGTATCAACCACACCTACCAGGATGGTGGAATCGCCCGGAGTTTGCCCTCCCCAAAGGCCCCAGGCATCCGGCGCCATAATATTTTTTAAATACCATTGTTTGTCGAAATACGGATCGTTGGGAATGTAAGGTTCAAAATTCGCGTCAATGCGGTTAATGGCCTCCAGCGCTGCCGATTGAACATCACCGGCCGCAGCAAAACTTTTTACAATGGAACGCAATTCTTTTGCGGGCCTTTCTGTTTTAAAAACAACCCTATAAATATGCGAAAGCTTTACGCCGTCCACCACATCGCGCTCATCGGCCATGGGCAACCAACGTTCGATTTGAACCGCTCCGAATTTTTCCAATAGTTTATTAATAACCGGGCGATCCGTTAGCACACCGCGTTTTTGATGCTCAATTTTCAAAAGCGGACGATCGGGTTTCAAACAGAATAAAATTTCTTTCGTCTGATATTCCTGTGCCAGAGACACACTCACCAAGAGGAAGAGGGAAAAGAAAATAGAAAGTACGCGCATTAAACATGAACCTCATCATTTTTGATTTTTTAATTTATAAGATACAATTAAATTTCAAAAAATCCATATCACAGATCAATTTTAAGGAAGATAATTTTTAAGCAACGAACTGTGAAACCCAAAAAATTATTGATTTTCCGTTTCCGTGAACGTACCTATTTTTTCAAGATCAAACTTGATGCCGCCCAATGGTACTGAAATAAGGTTATAAAGCAAAGCCAAAATTACATTGACTATCGATCCGATGATTGCATAAAACACAGGGAAAAGCAAATAAAAGAACAGCCCGGCTCCAAACGGAAAGGCAAAATGTGGCGGCGGAAATTGCCGAGGTGCATAAGTTGTAACAAACATGCTTACCAATCCAAAGGGTAACATTATCAAAAGGCCCAGAATAAAAATCAAAATAAAAGAATATACGGCAACGCTACCAAGATTGATTTTCTTTAATTGATACATCAATGCCTTCCTTTCAAAACTTGAACACTCCTAAAATAAAAAATCTCAAAGGGAACCGAAATTCCCTTTGAGATTCAACCTTATTTAAAAGCCAAAACAGCACACTTTATTTAATGAGCAACATTCTGCGTTGTAATTGCACGTTTTTGCCTTTTAACTGATAAATGTAAATACCGGAACTAACGGGCTTCCCGGAAAAATTGGTACCGTCCCAGGTTACCTTGTTCAGGCCGACATGAGCCACGCCATCAAAAACCGTAGCGACTTTTTGACCGAGAATGTTGTAAATGCTCAAAGTAACCTTTTGGCCCCTGGCATAGTCCGGAATCACAAACGGAATATTGGTAGTCGGATTGAACGGGTTGGGATAATTATGCCCTAAATAATAACGATCCGCAATCAAAGGCATGTCTTTATCGTAAATACCCGTCGGGAATTCGGTGCGTGTGGTGTCCATGTAAACATGAACCAATGCATCGGCATAGTTAACCACGACAATGCCGCTGTCGGTATCGTAATAGGTACGCATATCCACGGAATCCGTCTCGCCGAAGAGAACCGGGCTTTTACCGAAACGTTTTAAACCGATGTAAAAGCTACCCGAATCGATGGCAATGCTGTCATCGAGAATATACCGGTTGTAGCCAAAGCCCAAAGCCGATTTGTTTTTGTAGAACAACTTTGTCCCTGGCAAACTGTCCGTACCGTCATCATCCCAAACGGTAATCTGATAAGCGCCGGAGGATTTGGTACCGGTGGTATCCAAAGCAAACTTAATGCCTTTTAAATCCATCGGATAAGCAATGGGCGTAAATTTCACGTAAACCAAACCGTTGCGTTTCGGAGCAATAATGGTTGTATCGCCATGGGAATGATCATAAGACATTTCCATAATTGAAGCCGGAATAATTTCTCCGTAGCCGTAAGGGGTAACGAAATCGGAGGTTCCTTCGTATTCTATGGCCGCACGTAATGTGTAGTAGTATGTTTGGAAAGGTACCGTACTAGTGTCTACAAACGCATTGGTATCGGCAACTTCACCGATCAGGTGAATATATTGATCGCCCGGAGTGGTGCGCCAAATTTGGTAGGTCATGCCTTCTTTGCCATCCCAGCTAATGGTCATGGTTGTATCTTCACCGTTAGGCGTAACCGTCAAACCGGTCGGCACATCGATGGTTTTAATCGGGCTGTAGACCACCACATCGTCAAACATCAGACCGTACCCAATAGGATCGTCTTCATCCGACCAGAATTCCCAACGCAAATAGACATCTTGTCCTTTGTATTTGGAAAGATCCAACGGAGACATATTGGTGGGATAACCGAACATATAGGAGAAGGTTACCCAACGGTCAAAACCGATATCAAATACGTAATAACCGCCGTTCGGGCTTTCATCAACGCCATGCCAGGTTGTGCTGTCCGTGGGCCGTACCATCACCGTCCAGAAATCATCATTCGGGAAGCCATCCGGATCGGCAAAATAGGGCAGATGATTGAAGTCCAAATAAATCGGAGCGGTATCCGGTAAAGCAATCGGGCCGGTTTCAAATACATTGTCCATCCAGGAATTGTAAGTGCCGGTCGTGTCAAAAACATCGCTGCCATTCTGGCAAACAGCGGAATGCGTTGGTGACGGCGTAAAACGCGGCAAATAAGAATCAAAATACGGCTCTAAGAATTCGGCTACATGCCAAAGGTTGCCGCCTTCCGGAGGAATGAATTCGATGTCTTTGCCGGTCATATCCTTGTTTTCGCCATTGTTAAAGAAAAAGACGGAATCACCGGACGCAACCATGATGCTGTCAATTTCCCAACCGAACATTTGTGGGCCGCCGTCGGCCGTGGAATATCCCATATCCGCGGCAAAAGCAAAACGCAGCATGATAACGCTGTCTTGCTTTACGTAATCTTTCAGCGAAATGGTTTCACGTACCCACGTTAACTGATCACCGGACCAACCGGGAATGCCCAATCCTTCGTTTTGTCCTTGCGCCGGATGCCCGAAGGCCCAGCTATTCTGCATTACATAGTCGTCAAAAGGTAATACTTGCCAGGTCTTTCCACTGTCCAACGAAATGCGCACGTTAATGGCATCCCAACCGTCATAAGGAGCCTCCGCTCCGGCGGTTCCTTCCAGGCTGTAACGCTGAATAAACGTAAAAACCGCATTGGTATCCGTAACGACAAACGGTTTGGTATCCAAAACCTGATACCAATGATTGGCATAACCGCCGGAATCACCCAAAGTCGTATCGGCCATCCACCAGCAAGTGCTGTCTTCCGCATGCCAAGTGGTTACGTGCCAATAGGAAGGACCGTGTTGCGGACGCGGGTGCGTCAAATCGATGGCTTTCCAACGATGCCAGGTACTACCAGGCTCAAAATCTTCCTGGAAAATAATTCCGCCGTCAAATTCGCCAAAGGAAACACCTTCGGTATGATTCTGCTTTTCGACAACGGAACGCGGTAATTTAATGTCCGCCTTGGTAACTTTACTTACCGGGGTCATTTTTTGTAACGGCGGCGTTTTTTCACTTGCAAACAAACTGCCAACAAGGAAAAAACTAAAAATAGTTAGTAAAACTAATGTTCGCATACATCCTCCTTCTTTAAATAAACCTTATTTTTAGAACGCTAAAAATTGAATTGGAACGAATAATTATGGACATAGCCCAACAATCCGTAATTATTAAAAGCATAGTCCAGGCGACCGTTAATGCCGATTTTACTGAAATCAATACCAAGTCCGGCCGTCAAATCTGCCTGATCGTAATTAACTTTATATCCGACACGAAAAGCAATCATTTTATTCCATTCGTATTCCATGCCGTAGTTATAGCGCAAATTAAAATCCGTGGGATCATTGGCTTCCACACTAACGGTTAAGCGGTTTTTATCACTCTTCATTAACTGCCCGTCCTCGCCGATAAGATCGTCGGAAATGCCAAGGCGAAAAACCAAAGGAATCGGCCAGTCAACCGTTTTCCAACGGACGCCACCATTGTAAGTAATGCCTGTTTCTTCATTTTTCACGTTTCTTGACAGATCCGGGCCGTCCAGTTTCATTTTACCGCCAAAATTTGCCAGACACATGCCCAACTTCATACCGTAAATACCGGTTCTGAATTGAGAACCGATATCGAAAGCAATAGTTGAAGCCTTTTCACGAAAAAGGCGTTCCGCCACATATTTAAGCGTAACACCCAAATCGAAACGATCAGTCAGCCTGCGGGCAACGGTGAATCCCAAAGCCGTAGAAGAGGCCGTAAAAGAGGTTCCCGTTCCTTCCGGCTCTTCGATCGTTGTCATCTCAATATCTCCGGAATTCAGATACAGTATCGAGAACCCGATCGTCGTATTACCATCCACCGGCATGGAAATGCCCATGAAGTCGTAAGTAATTCCCGCAAATAATTGTGTTCTTGAAAGGCCTAAAGCTCTGTGCCCTATTTTTTGAATTCCGGCGGGATTCCAATACAAAGCCGTAATATCCTTTGTAACGGATGTATAAGCATCTCCCATAGCCGTTCCCCGAGCGCCAGCACCCAATTTAAGGAACTGCCCCATCGATGTTCCGACCTTTGACAATTCGCTTTGGGCAAATAACGACAAACAGGGGATTAACACCAAAAGTAAAATATTTCTAAATTTCATAAATCCACACTCCTGTTCTTATGCGCTCATTTAATAACCACGAATTTACCGGCATGCGTATTGCCCTTTTCATCTTCAACAACATACACATACAAGCCGGGTGCAATTTCTTGACGGTTTTTGGTTAACATATCCCAATCTTCGCTTCCGTCAAAGGCATTATTATGTTGCAAGGTAATCACCTCTTCGCCGGAAACCGTGAAGATATGAATTTTGCATTTGGCCGGTAAATTGGTGAATTGAATCTTACGTACAAAATCATCGGTTTCCCATTCTGCATGCACAAAATAGGGATTGGGAACCACTTTAATCTTTTTAAGATCATTTTTCTTCGGCGTCCGAATCGTAAACACCTGATTGGTATTTACTAGAAAACCATCGCCCCTTTCAAACGGCTTGCGCACGGGGATGATCAACGTATCGCCGACCGCCCAGGGCACATCCGCCGGAATCAAATGTCCCTTATCATCATACGTATTGGGTGGTACCCAATCGAAGGTAAAAGAAAACGAAAGTTTGTAGGACGGATCATCCGGGAATTCGGGTAAATAATTTTCATAAACAAAGAATTTCGTGCCAGGCTTCCACTCGGTGGCGCCATAGCCGACCAGCTTGGCTTTACGATGGGTGACCGTATTCCAAACCTGAAACGGCACCATAAAATTCGATTTATCCGAAGAAAAAGTTCGATATACGGAATCCGCATCTTCGCCGATGAAGGCAATTAAATAATTCGAACGCGATTTAACATTGCCCAAGGTAGCTTGGGACAATTTATAGGTACATTTGGAGTTTGGCGTCCAATAGGCATCTTCTTTAACAAGAATAATATCGGTACTCATTTGAATGCCCCAGCGCAAACCGTCGAAAATAGGAGGCGCTTCCATGGGTTGGGTATCTTTGTACCATTCTTTGCTGTCTTTGACCAATGTATCGCCTTTATCGATATCAACGATAGTGTATCGCTGCGATTCAGGGACTATTTTCGTATTTGCAGGCGGATCCGAATAATCGCAATCAAACATAATCTTATATTTATCCCCGGTAACATCTTTGGGATTAATCACTTCCACTTGGAATACGCCGGTTCCGATCGTACCCGGCAGTTTTTCGACTTTAAGCTTGGCGCGTTCCGCATTGCTCGGCGGACGATGCGGAATAGCTTTTACGATGTGGCTTAAATTTGTACTGTTCGAAAGGAAATTTTCCAATGAAGGAATTGAAAATTTCAAGCCCAACTTGGTACCCGCGCTGTCTGGATCGAGCACGGGATCATTGGGCACAAAGCCACGGTCATAAGCACAAACCGCGTACAAATATTCCGTACCGTTTTTCACATCCCCGGAGTCCACAAAGCTGAACCGTAAACCGGTGTCATCGCCTAAATAACGATGCGGTGCGGTCTTATCATAACCGGTAATCCCGTCTTCAATATCGAACTGAGCATACGGTTTCCAGTAGGTCGTTTTGGACTCTTCGTCGTAAATTTTTTCGCCCCAGGTCTTGCCGTTATCTTCGCTGCGATAAATACGGAAGCCTTCAAAATCCTGATAACCGGTTAAAACATCGGTATCATGCACCGGTGAAGCATCCCAGTAAAGCGTTACTTTCCGATCGTCTTCGCGGGCAATTACTTTCGGAGCTTTCGGTGGTCTGGCGCCTTGATAATGGTTATCATACATCAACTGGGCGATGCGCGCATTTGCTTCCAAATCCTTTTCATCTTCACCCATAATCACACAAAACGAGAAAGGAACCGAATCGCCGGAGGCCAAGCTAAACGGGCCGGAAGCCATAATGAACACACAGTCCAAACCGTCGGGATAGTCGTAGAGCAACCCTTCGATAGAATCGAATCGCGGATTCAATTGGCCTGTGCCCGCTTCAGTGCGCAGCGGATGAAAATAATACGTTGAATCATAAGTGGACAAGTTGGTTGTGTCACCGGCTAAAATCTTATATTGAATTTCTTCTTTATTCTTGGCAACACGGGTTTGTCCGTCACCCGACCACGGTCCCTGTTGAGGGTTAACATCGCGGGCGCCGGGACGGAAGTACCAATCGAACCAATGCCAGCTCGTTAATCCCAACTTATCTCCTGGCAAAATATCGGCCACACCATCGCCGTCCAAATCCACACTGTCGGTCGCCACCGGTGTATCCAGCAGTTTTACAGCGGAATAGGCTAATTTTTTATTGCCGACATAAGGATTATTATGATCACCGTCTAAGTCGTAAATATAACCGAAATTATAATCGAGATTGTAACCCATCATATCATCGTCATTGGTGCGGCCCCAATAAGCGCCGTTGGCCAAACGGTTGTAAGCATCCACATCAAAATAAAATCCGGCATACATTCCCTTGTAATCATAAGACGATTCATTGACCAGCGTCATCTTAAAAAAGATGATGTCTTCCGAAATACTAGCCCCGTAGGAATATCCCGAGACTTTGGCGCGAATACCGATGGGATAACCTTGTTTGGGATCCACATCACGTGTGGCCAAACGATCGTCAAATTCAAAATAAATATCCTGATCCGAAACGAACGTTCCGGGTAATTCTTTGCTGGGATCCGCAGGATCGATCGCCCAGGGACCTGGCCAATGGCGTTCCTGATCGGTGCCTGGCCAAGTTTCGGGGATATCACTAGTAGCGATCAAAGGCGTTTGATCTTCGGGATAGGTGTATAGCCCTAATTTGCCGTAATACTCGCCTGCCGTAGCCAACGGATTGTGCAAACGAATACGCGAATCGGCTACAGCTTCCCAATCGGTGCGGTTTAAATTCGGCGTACGATCGAACCACGATTCGGAAACCGTGGGGCCCCAATAGGTGGTATCGGTGCCAACCGTGTAAAAATCCTGTGTTTTAATGTTGTATTCCTGTTTTTTACCAACAGCCCAGGGGTAGGGATTGCCGTTTTCGTCCTTACCGGGAATGCCGACGACCAAAGACAAATTGGAGATGTACTGAAAATCTCCCCACAAACCTTGAGGCGAGGCGGTTCCGGAAAAAATACCGTAATTTTCCACCGCAATCTTCAATTTACCTTTATCCAGATAGGCGCGAGCTCTATTTAAAAGAGGATCGTCGATCGTTCGTTTATGCAAGGCCTGATTTTTTGGAATTTTGGTTGCCCAAACAACCGAAAAAAGCAGGGCTAACATTATTAATGTTGTTATTCTTCTCATCATGAATTCCACCATCCTTTAATTCTAAAACGCAAATTCTATTGAAAAATCAACTTGACGTCTTCTTCCGTAACGGTACGGCTGATCCCAAAGGGTTCTGGAGAACCAACCCATTTCAATTAATTTATTAATACGCGGACCGGGATCATCCGCTTTACCGGTTTCCGGATAAATATCAATTGCATTTTTCCAGTCAAATAAATTCTGCACCCTTAGGCCCAGAATTAACCGCATTCCGCCAACTTTGAAAAATTTACGGTAGTTGAAATTTGCCGTAATGTTCCAAGGGCTGCGTTCGGAGTTCGTTTCACCCGCCACGTTTCCGATCACAGGCGTGTACGGGAAACCGCTCATGGCTAAAAACATTAAGTCAAATCTGGAATGTTCCAAAGGATGCATACCAAAAAACATCGGCCCTTGTTTATCCTGGAAACGATACGAATACATGAAACTCATATCATGCGTATGATCATAAGACATAAGGATTTCGCGCTTGGGCATGGTTCTGGGGGTTTGCGTTTCGCGATAGCCTTCCCAGGGATCTTTGCGGTTGGCCGTTGCCCTTGACAACGTATACTGAAAAACCGCACTTGAGTTTTTACCCTGACGGCGAATGACCACATCCACACCGCGCGCCGTGGCGTAGTCGGTATTCAATAAAATTGTGTAAGAATAAGGAAATTGCGGGATTCGCTCCGTGGAAGTCAACTTGGAATATTCCTTTGACCAACCGATAACCTGAGCAATTAAGTTATCGGAAAGTCCCACATTCAATCCGAATTCATAAGCCGTCATGTGCTCCATATTCAAACCGGCATTACCCACAATGGGCGAATAGGTTTTAATGTCCCGATTGGGATTGATGTATTTGTTACGATAGGCGGGTGTTTGGGTGAATTGTCCGTACCCGAAGGTAAAGGTCGCATTATCGGTAATCACATGTGAGAAACTGATACGTGGACTGTAATTGACTTCCCATTTGTTTTTAACCAGCTCTTTTTTTACCGCCCAAGGGTCTTTCCAATATTTGCTGTGCGCATTCAAAAGGTCAACGCGCATGCCCAAATGGATGGTCATGTAGTCATATTCTAACAAATCCTGAATGTAAAAAGCCGCTTCTTCGGGATGCCGCGGAGACGGATATTTTTCCACATAAGGTGTGTTCAGCCATGGCAACTGAATTTCATTCATCATAATAAAGTGTTGACGGTAATCGGCACCGACCTTCAACTGATGATGCTTTGTAACCTGACTTAAAATGCTGGCCACTATTTCGTAGGTTTCCGAATAGCTATGATGGTAGTACCGATCATGACCCTTTACGTAATATTCAAACCAATACGGATTGTGTTCATAATCTTCATCAAAGCCAGGTTCCTGATATTCATCGGGTGTTAAATGACGACCGTTGATGGTTCCGTCCTGGGTTTCAAAAATATCCATCTGTTGATAGAAGCGGGACATATTGATATTGTAAAATGTTTTTCGCGAAATCTGATGATTAAACATCAAGGATTGCCGATCGGAGCTTTGTTTATCAATATTACGTCCGGCTTCATAATATTGATAAGGATAATTGGCCAAATTAGCCGTGCGGAAAATCGTTTCCAAATTCCAATTTGAAAAAGCCAACTTCATGCTGTTGGAAATTTTCCAGGTCAATTTTCCGTAAATATCCCAACTGTGCCGGAAGCCCATTTGATGCCATCCGGGAATAGTATCCAGACGATTCAGGAATTGATTGTGGGGCGAATCCTGAGGCTGAGAACGATCAAAGGTAAGATTATCGAACTGATAAACGCGATAGGCCGTTCCAAGGCGATGCCCGGTAACAATAAACCGTAATTTTTTATGCGTTCCAGGCACCGGTCCGCCAATACCGCCCGTAATTTCACGATAATCTCTCAGATAATCCTGCCTTTGCAGGGATAAATTCGGTCTTGAAAGAGGATCGACTTTATAGCTAAACAGGCTGGATAAGTTAGCCGGATTGGAAGTTAAAATACGTAAATTGCCTTCAAGCTTTTCGCCGCCGTCGCGGGTAATAATATTAATCATACTAGACATGGCCCCGCCATATTCGGCATCGAACACACCGGTTTTAATATCCACCTGCTCAACGGCGAAGTCATTCAATTCCGTCCAGGTATATTTGGAGCCGTAAAACGGATTGACAATATAGGTACCGTCAATCGTGTACCCGATTTCACCGGAACGGCCGCCGCGAACATGAATTTCTTCGATACCGCGATCTTCAAAACCGGCAATTCCCTGGATGGAGCTTTCCATCTGGATAACACCGGCTTGCGCAGTCACCATTTCGGAAAAATCGGTTACCGGCATGGACTGAATATCTTCCGCCTGAATGGTTATTTTTTTAGTCGTTTCATCTTTTTGAACTTTAAAAGGTGTGGCCGTAACAACAATCGTTTCTCCCTGGGCGATTTCCTCGCTCATTTGAAAGTTTACTTTTGTTGTTTGGTCCATAATGACCTTAACGCCGGGATGTTCAATTGTTTTGTAGCCGACATAAGTAACCACCAATGTGTAAGTACCTACCGGGACATTAATAATGTAATAATCACCATCCGCATCCGTAGAAGCGCCAAGGTTAGTACCTTTAAGATACACATTTGCACCGGCCAACGGTTCCTTGGTGTGCATATCCATGACATGACCGGCTATTTTCCCTGTCGTACCGGCAAAAACGGAAATAATTGCAAATAATACCGCTGTAATACCGTAAACAACGTATTTCATAAAATTCACCATACCCTATTTTGAACATTAATTTTAGACATGAATTCTGAGGAAAAAATTATTAAATAAAAAGTGGCGGAATTTTCATTCCGCCACTTGAAATTTCCGGAGCTTCCGTTTATTTAATTAGCACCATCTTTTTAATTTCGGTTTTATTGTTCATTTGCAATTTGTAAAAATAAATACCGGAAGCCATATTACTGCCATCGAATGTTAAGCGGTAAGGTGTGTTTTTCTGTACCTGACCGTTAAACAATGTAGCCACTTGCTGACCGGCAGCATTGTAAACAATTAGCTTGGCTTTACCTGATTTCTGCGGTGTGAATTCAATGGTCGTTGCAGGATTAAACGGATTCGGATAATTCTGTTGCAGGCCGTAATTCGTTACAATAGTATTTCCATCATTGTCAATGGCAGCCGGTTCGTTAAAGTTACTGGCTTCGCCGATATAATCGAAATTGGTTAGCTCGATATATGCATCTTTTGCCGGGTCTCCGTTTGCCGTATCAGCAAGACAATAAGCATACCAAATTTTGCCATAATTACCGCGGACATCCGAGTTAGCCGACGATTTGGACATATTGAGTTCATATTCATCCAAAGCCGGAGAATCCGTACAATTAATAGGATCCGACCAATTCACACCGCCATCAATGGAATGCGAAGCATAAATATCGGTTTTGAATGTGGCGTCGCTTCCATAAGTCTCAGGATCACTATACCTATTGAACTGTGAAACCTGGACATCATTATGTCTTCGATCCAGCCAAGCGGCATACAAATGCCCTTGCTCATCCATACTGATTTGACATTCGCTGTCAAAGAAATAATTGGACATGCCTTCAATAATATCATCGCCTTGCCAAATACCGTTATTATAGGCTATCCGGTGCGCTTCCCAGGAACCGCCATAAGGTTTTTTAGCCAGCCAAACGCCGCTGTATTTATAGCTGGGATACCAACCGTCGGTTCCTTCACCGCCCCATAACGAATTAAAAACCACATAAATGGTTTTATTATCATCCACCAGGACGCTCATGTCAAAATTTGTGCCTAAGAATGCCGGGCCTTGGTACCAAATGGTGTCATTACCGACAATATTGGTAATAATTAATTTTTCCGAAGCATAAATATAATTCTGGAAGCCCAAATCTTCGACCAAACCGACCGTATCCCATTGCGACCAAGTATGACCGTAATCTTCCGTAATGGCATAAGTAATGCGTGTTTTATTGTAATAATAACCGGAATCCGGGTTGTGCCAGCCCAAATGTCCGGGACCGGCAATCACGCCAAAGCCGTCGGAATTCATTGATACACCGCAACGGGGCAAACTAACGGTGTGCGTATCAATACGAACGGGCTCGAAACCTTCATCCCAGCCGAATGTCCAACCGTTGTTGGTCGGATCATCGGAATGGGCCGTAAAAATATATTTTTCGCTTTGTACGCCTAATAATTGACGTTCCTGATCGGAATACCATTCTTCGTAAACACTGAGATAACGATATTCTCCGCTACCGTCTTTAACGATTGCCACAGGTCCGTTCCAAAGGCGATTTTCCTGCGTCATTTGGGGATTGTTTTGAATCGTAGGTGCCAGCCAACCGACATCCATCTGATAATCCGGAGTTGTCCATACATTGCCATTGTCACCATAAGTTCCATAAGAACAAATCGTATAAGGATGGGAAATCGCCGCGCCGGTTGTGCTACTTTCTTTGTATTGGTTAAATGAAGGGAATGGGCGATCCAAAGCGACCATACAAGGATAGCGTCCGCCGATACCATCAATTCCATCATTTAATTTATCGCTCGTGTAAGCTGTACCGGAAGCCAATCCTGCGGAAACATCCACTTCGCAATCACGAATATCTTTGGCGCTGCCGTTATCATCCGATTCGGTACCGCGATAGGCAATAGCCACAAAATCAATCGGATCACCGGTATCCGCATCCGGCCCGGCATAACGATCGATTGAGCGGACATTGGAGTTGAGCCAGCCATAACCGTTAGCGGAAGTGGCCACCTGACGATTGGTGGCGGGATCCGTACTGTAAATCGTTTTGGGCGCCTGACCAACCGGCTGCTGCACGGGGTAAACGGCATACGGTTTCATTGCGTTGGTTTCAACCGGGAAAAGCTTACCCATTGGCGCTTTAGCCGATAACTTTTTGCCCTGAGTTGCTACTTGGCGGTTAATCTTTCTTCCTTCCGCCAAAAGCAAGCCCACTGAAAGCATTGCAATGAATAAAACGTACATGAAACGTCGCATAGTTCCTCCTAAAATTAATGAATTAAAAAATTATTAACGCATTAAAACCATCTTACGGGTTTGCATTTGATTATTTGCCCGCAAGCGATAAAAATAAATACCCGAAGCCAAATCGGAGCCGTCAAATTTAACTTGATACTCGTGATTTGTTTGAACCGGGGCGTTAAACAGTGTCTGCACCAAGCGTCCGTTCACATCAAATATCTGCAAGAGTGCTTTACCCGCTTTGGCTACATGAAATTTAATCGTTGTACTCGGATTAAAGGGATTCGGATAATTCTGCATTAAAGCAAACCCACTCGCTGTTAAATTCGATGCCGGATCATCAATGGCTTCAGGTCCAAAGTCAGAAGCTTCGCCTACCCAAATTCTGTTTGTACGATAGGTGTAAGCGTCCTGATCATTTTGGCCAACAGGCTGATTAGGATCCACTTCGCAGTAAGCAAAATAAACGGTTCCGTTGTTTTTCGAGGCGGCATGACGCACTGCTTTTAGTTCGTATTCATCCACATGTTGTGTTTGGGTCACATTCATTTTTTCCGTCCAATTAACGCCGCCGTCCGTAGAACGGGAGACAAAAACATCGGCTTTCAACAAAATGCCTTCATTGGGATTCCCGTAACGGCTCTTTTCAGCCGCTTCGATATTTTTATGAGGCCGGTCCAGCCATGTTGCATAAATATTGCCTTGTTCGTCTACCGATAAATCCGCTTCCGAATCAAAAAACAAATTATCATCCACACCTTCTATGGACGAATCTCCAACAAAAAATCCGTTATTGATAGCCACATGATGGTCTTCAAAATTTTCGCCTTCATCGGAGCTTTTGGCAACATGCAAACCGCATTGGTGCCAATCGCGATAATAACTTTCTTCGGTTGCCCACGGGCCCCAAGTAATATCAAAGGCAACGTAAATTTTATTATCATTTGTCACAATCGCATCCACCGAGTGGTTGTTGGGGATGGCCACGTAAGCCGGGCCTTCGTAAATAACCATTGTAGTGTCGTTGGGATCATTAGGATTAGCCGGGACAAAAATGGAATCGTCTTTTGTAATGGTTTCAGGAATGCCAAGTTCAGCCCAGGAGACTTCTCTGGGACCGGTCCACGTTTTCCCGAAATCATGGGTGGTCATTACCATAAGGCGTAATTCACTCAAATAAAACGTATTACCGGGATGCGGCCCTTGATGGCCGACGCCTACACAAACACCGAAACCGCTGCTATTCATTGAGATAGCCGGATAGATGAAAAAATTCATGGTATCGATAACCGTAGGATTGGTTTCAATCGTCCAACCCAAAGTGGGATCATCGGACTCGGCATTCAAGATCACATATTCATAAGGTTGGCTTTCGCCTTCAATGGTCCAGTTACGATATGCGCCGATATAGTGATATTTATCATTGGCATCCTTCACAATTTCCACAGGGCCGTTCCATAAACGATTTTCAGCGAAGTTGTAGTGCTGGTAACCTTCATCCATTCTTGTTGAAGCCGTCCATGCGCCGCCATTGTCTCCGTAGGAACCGTAATCCGTAATCAAATAGGGATGTGAAATTGCCGGAGAATGTTGCGCATCGCCGCTGACATACTGATTGAAATGAATAAACGGTCGATCCAAAGCAACAGCACCAGGATAACGCCCACCTACGGTACCTTCATACAAATCCTGGTTTAATTCCACATAACGATAAAAAGATGCATTATTCAATCCATTAGCCACATCAACGGTAGTGGCACCGATAATACCTGTTGCTTGGGTGGCCAGAATGTACTGTCGATAGCCTGCTACTAAAAAATCCACATCAACGCCAACCGCATCCGTACCGGAAAAGCGATCGATCGATCGAATGGCCGTATTTAACCAGCCAAAGCCGTTACGCGATGAATCGATTTTAAAAATCACGGAATGACCCGTTTCGATTTTATCTGTGGCCATAATGGTTTTTTGCAGTGAAGCGTTGTTTGGCTGGAGGGGAACTTTGGCTTGTTCAAGTTTGGGAATATTAAAATCTTGGATCTTTACAAGTTTTTTTTCGGCTTTAAAAAACCGATGATGGTCAATTTCCAGGTTTTTATCCGTTGCAAATGTTGCGGTAATAAAAACCATAATAAAAAGGATAGTAAAAAAACGCACGCTCACTCCTCCTGCTTTTATTAAACTTTTTTACGATTGTTAAAGAATATACAGAAATGCAATGGGACAAAATGCTTTCCCTCACAAAATGATTTAATTTTTCTTTTATAATTAAATTTTATTTTTTATTGATTCCTTATAACGAAATTCAATTTAAGGATTTGACAGGTAAGAATGCAACTCAATTCCGAGTTTTTAACAAGAATTTTTTAGGTGGAAAAATTTAGATGACCAATATTAACATTTTTAAGGAAAGTCTGTAAACAAAATCGATTTCATTTATTTAAAAATATCCGGATAGACCATGCCTATTTTTTTCAGATCTTCTTCACTGAGAAAATCGAATTCGATACCGATCTGAAATGTTCTTTCGCTAATGGGTTTATTGTTTTTAATGGTCCCCATTGCTTTGACGACATCCGCACCGATACCCATTGTCAATTCGATACGATCTCCGACATTCATATTATAAAATGTTTCGATGGAAACCCCTGTTTTACTAATATCCAAGGTTTTGGCCACACCCTGACTAATCACCTGTTTATTTTCATCAAAAAGTTGATAGGATAATAAATTTTCCGATTCAAAACGTTTTGCACCGCGGGCTTCAAACTTCAATTTTTACCACTCCTTGTTTATTTTGAATTTTACCCAATTCGGGATCCCAATCGTTACTTAATAAAAACCTAATTTACGAGTTCGTTACCGTATTGTTTTGTTTGTTCACCGACTAAGTTCACTTTTGCCCCCGCAGGCAGAGCAGAGAAGGCGTCAAGTAAAGCTCACTTTAGGAATTTTAAATAATTTCAAAACAGCTAATCAATACATTTCACTACCAAATCCAGATCTAGTAAGCCCCATACGATATCTATCCATAAAAGGTTCGTAATAATCTTTATGATCTAAATGAAAATGATCGCTGATCTGAGAGCAAGGTATATATCTTATATCCCAGTGTGTTATGTACCACATGCTCGCGCCATTAGAATAAAGCCCCATACCATCCTGCAATACTTTTTTTATTTCTTGTGGTGGTACTATAGAATCATACTCATCTTTTGGGTATAAATAATCTGCAAAGACAATAAAATTCCCATGCTTATTGTCAAAATATACCGCCCTGGGCCTAATATAATGCCTATCCCAGCTTTTTCTCTCAGGGAGTTTTATACTTTCGAGTTTGCGTATTATTTCTTCCACATCACTTAGTGCAGGAAAGGTATTTGCTGTTCGAGAGCTTAAGTATAAAAAATAGTCTTTGTAATTAGCAGCCCAAAAGGATGGAGATTGTGTATTGTAAATTTTCCAGCTAAATAATTTTGAACTTTTTGGGAAAAATATGCTGATCAAAGGGAAAGTAGCTGGGGTGTTGAGGCGTTTTTCTATTTCTATACTATCCCAATATCTCATCATAATTTTACCTTTACTTTCTATTTCTTTAAATCGTCTTAACACGGCAGCGGATGGTTGAGTTGAGCATACAAGAAGGAAACCCTGAGCATCCACTGCTTGGCAGGCATCTACAATACCATTAATATCGCTTAGACCAACAGACTTCCCTGATTTTGCATAATGTTTACAACTAACTAGCCATTTTCTTTCAAAGGGCGCAAGGGGGCCATCTGATTTTTCTATCACCACAAGATCACGACCTGCATCTGGACCTACACCAGTCCAATGTACTTCAAATCCGCAGCGAATTAAAAGCTCTCTAATAAGTTGTTCAAATTTTATTCCGTCTGTAGGAAGTTCAGAAAAATCTATCATTTCAATCCTTCTTTTCTTACGCCTACCGTTTTCTTATTTTGACTGTCGCTATTCTCAATTGTTAGAATTTTACGCAGCTCCGGCGTTAACAGATGGGGCGGAATTTCAATGTATTGCAACTCATTTACGATCACATCCACTTTATTTTGCGCTTTGGCGGTTCTATTCAAATACAAAAATAATTGATCCCTGTAACGTACCAGTCCCCCTCGGAAATAACCCCGAGCATACTTTACCTGAATGGAAAGTTTTTCCAATAAATCCAACAAGGCTTCGAGCCGTTTTTCGTCTTCTTGCTCGCCCTTATTCTTTTGCTTTTTAGGTACGGCCAAATATCTTTCCCCGTTAATTTTTATTTCCGAGAAACCTTTGAAAAATTAATTTGCGATATTTAACTCACCCCCTCATTCCCCCTCTCTTCTCCGAAGAGAGGGGGACGTAATACACTGATCAATATGGGCTTAGCCATGATCAATGGGTGGGTTGAAATCAGCGCCAAATGTTCAAAAATTGAGAAAATCTTGAAATAAGGGCATTTTCTCAAAAGTTTCATTCAAATCAAAATCCAGTTAAAAACAAGATGACCTCATTCAATCGACGTAGCGATCGAAACAGACAGGTCGTCGACTAATTTGGTTTTACTAATCCATCAACCACCGACTATAAATATTTAGTCAATTTCTTGCGTTTAAGCTGGTCAACCACTTCTTTAACACGCTGTGAACTGTCTTTGCGACAAATCAATAAAGCATCTTCGGTTTCGACGACGGCCAAATTTTCCACATCAATTAATGCAACCAATTTATTCGGCGCATAAATTAAATTATTTTTGGCATCAATTACAACTTCATTTTCGGCCTTAATGGCATTCCCAAATTTATCTTTGGGTGAGATGGCATAAGCGGCTTCCCAAGAGCCCAAATCGCTCCAAGTAAATTCCGCTTCAATAATGGAAACCGATTTGGCAACTTCCATAACAGCGTAGTCAATGGATATAGATTTTATGCGCATGTACACATCTAAAATCGTGTCTTCCATTTTATCTGTGTCTACCGCCTGATAAATTTGATCGAATCCTTCCGCCATTTCCGGTTGGTGCTCGGCAAATTCGCGCAGGATGGTAGACGTTTTCCAGATGAACATGCCACTGTTCCACAAAAAGTCGCCGCTCTTTAAAAATAATTTAGCTGTTTCGAGATTGGGTTTTTCGGCGAAAGTTTTTACTTTGTAAATCGTACGATTGCCGATGACGGCCAGCGGCTCTCCGCGTTGAATGTACCCGTAACCCGTTTCGGGATAAGTGGGTGTAATGCCAATGGTAACCAAGGAATCGCTATCCTGCGCATGCTTGACCGCGGTTTTAATGGTTTCTTGAAATTTATCGGTTTCTTTGATTAAATGATCGGCCGAAAGTACAATCATCGGTTCTTCCATTGAGGCTCTTTTACGAATGATTGCCGCCGCCAGCCCGATGCATGGTGCCGTGTTCTTGCCAAACGGCTCTGCGATGATGTTTTGTTTCGGAAGTTCGGGCAGATGTTGCGTAATGGGCTCAAGTAATTCCTGATTTGTAATTACCAAAATTTTATCGTCGGAAGTCAGGTCTTTGACACGCTCATAAGTTTGGCGGATCATTGATTTATCACCAACCAGATTAAGTAATTGCTTCGGATTTTTTTGTCTGCTTCTCGGCCAGAAACGGGTTCCGATTCCACCTGCCATCAAAACAACATGCATCAACACCTCCATTATTATTTTTGCGGATTTATCAAAGCTAACATTTTCTTAGCGACCGCATTGTCGGGTTGCAATTCCAAAACCGTATTAAAAACCCTTCGCGCATTTTCGGTCTCTCCCTTTAAGATATATGTTTCTCCCAAATTATTCAAGGCATCAATATAGCGCGGTTTAAGATTTAATGCTTTAAAGAACAAGCGAATTGCCAAATCGTACTTACCTTGCTGTTTATAAAGATAACCGAGATTGTTGATCGCTTCCGGATAGTCTTTTTTGTAATGCAATGCCAATCGCAGATGCTTAAATGCACTATCGGGTTTGCCCTCATAATAATAAATTACCGCCAAATTATTGTGCGCTTTGGCATAAGAAGAATCCATTTTTAAAACTTTTTCGTATCCTTTGATTTGCTCTACGGCATTGGGATCCATATCCAGTTCTTCCGTCATGGAAAAGACTTTCCAGTTAAGCTTACCGGACATAATTTCATTAACTAACCTTAAATTATCCTTAGCGCGATCAAATTGGGGATTCAATTCCAAGGCTTTTTGCAAATATTTCTTGGCTTCCGGAAATCGGTTCAACAGAAACAACGTATAGCCCGCATTATTCCAGGCTTGATAATAGGTTGAGTCGAGTTGGATTGCTTTTTGGAATTCATTTAGCGCCTGTTCCAAATGATTTTCTTTTTTTAATACCACGCCAATGTAATTATGCGCTTCCGGTACTTTGGGATTTAGTTTAAGGACCTGCCGCCATTTCAGAAGAGCCAAGGAATCTTTTCCGTTGCCAAACAAAATTAATCCTTCACCGATCAGGCTATCCACCTTAGCGGCGATTTCGGCTTCGGATGGAGCTTTGGGAGTAATTTTTGCGGTGGGTTTAAAAACGGCGCATGAAGCCAAAAATACGGCGAGTATCAAAAGTGTTAAATAACGCATACGTACCTCCTTAATTTAATGATTTACCCGGAGGTCATAACTGAATTTTGCCGGTAAAAACGATTGTGGCCGGGCCCGTTAACATTATTCGGCCTTTTTGCCCGGATACTTTAAGAATCCCGCCTTTGGTCTCCATAAAAAGCTCTGAGGGCAGATGGGGATTGTTTTGCCAAAGGAGCATAGCGCAGGCGGTAACGCCCGTACCGCAGGAAAGAGTTTCCGCTTCCACACCGCGTTCGTAAGTTCGCACTTTAAATCGATTATCAGCTATTTTTTGAATAATATTTACATTGGTGCCAAATTTAAATACCGGATGACGGCGCAACGACGGTGCAAACTCGAGTAGATTCAGTTCATCAATCGACTTATCGGTTGCTAACACGAGATGAGGTACGCCGGTGTTAAAATAACCGACCAAGCGTAAACCGTCCGGTACGGGAAGCTGTTTCAAATCAGGCGTTGTGTCCCGGCTTTTACCTGTTAAAATTTCTACTGAGATTGTTTGATCTTTATTAAACCAAACTTGATGCCGTCCGTCTCTGGCTTGAATTTGCAAATCTTTTCCGGAGTTAAATAAATTTTCTTCCAGCGCATAACGGGCAGCGGCCCGCAATCCGTTACCGCACATTTCCCCTTCGGAGCCGTCCGCGTTAAAGTAAATCATATTTAATTGCCCGGCTTCGCGTTCTCCGATAAAAATTAATCCGTCCGCACCAATTCCCCAATGCCGGTCGCAAAGAAAACGAATTTTTTGCGGTGTGAGAATATTGAGATCGATAAAACGATTATCAAACACAATGAAGTCGTTGCCGGTAGCCTGTATTTTTGTAAAGGGAATCATTTTGATATTTCCGTTATCGGCGGCAATGTAAATATGATGCCGCTCGTTTCCCAGCGTTTACGCACTTTAACGGTGTCTTGCATGAATTTGAACGGTTCGCAAAATCTGAACGGCAAAAGCGAGCCGTGGTCAAGTTTCCCGTTTTCATTCAAATCAATAAACCCGTCGATTTTATACGAACCTTCAGGCAAGTAATCGAACTTAAAAGAGTGTTTATTCCGAATTGTCAAACTTTTGTAAAACCGTTTTCCACGTACACTTCGTATGTTTAAAATAAGAGGGTGATTTAAACTGATTGCCGGTTGAATCGTGCCGCTGATTTCTCCTAGTTCTTTTTGGGAAATAATGGTAAAGACGTGGCTACTGATTGAATCTTTGGTAGTTTTACCGAAATAGCTTTTTTGTTTATCAAGCTTTAAAATCGATTGATAGGTTTGGTCGGGTTTCAACGGTTTATTCGGATGATATTCAATGTGATACAAATTTTTAATGCGCCATTGGCCGGGCACAGGTTTGCCCGTTTCGCTTTGCAAACGATAATTGCTTTTTATCTGTTGTCCGTCCACAGGCTGATTAAATTCGAACACTACGGATGTTTCCGGACGCACGTTTTTCGCGCTATCCTTTGGCAGGTGGCGCAAAAGTTTAAATGTGCTCGTGTCCTTCTTAGTTGTACTCATAAAGTAAGTGATCAATGTGTCGGGATTGCGATTGCCCGAACTGTCCGCCAAATTTTGGCATTTTACCCGATAGATTCTGCCGCTATCCATGGGCGCCGTAACTAATTCCAACCAGGTATCATGTTTGGGCGCTTTTGCCAAAGCTTTAATCCGTAACGGTTGATTTGTCAAACTGTCTGCAATGGAAATTTCAGTTAAACTATCCAATGCCAAAGGTTCGTTAAAACGCAAAACCAATAAATCTTGATAACGCGCTCTGGCGGCGGTCAACATCGGTGGTATTGTATCCAGCTTAGCCGGTTGCATGTCTAGGCCGCGGAATCGGTTCAAAGAATCGTGCAAAGCAACATCCCGAAAGCTTAAAGCAAAACGCTCCATGATGGCATCCAAAAGAAGATTGTGGTTACGATCTTCCACGCCCATCACGCGGTATTTTCCGTTTTTTAAATAGCCTAGCGTGTACTCACCTTTATCGCCGGTTAACGTAACATAATCGGGCTTGTTCTTGAAGGGATTAAAACGAATCGAATCGTTTGTCAGATAAGCAAAAATGTAAAAAGTCTCGCTGCGTTTTAAACCATAAATTCGGCCTGATATTTGGCCTTGATCAATGGTATCTCCGGTAGAAAATGCCAAGGTAAAACTATACGTCATTTTGTTGTTGTGCATATCCTGCAATCCGCTGCCTACCGAAAGCACATACGTTTGTTGCGGCTTGAGCGAATCTTCCAAACTTACAATTAAAATACGCCCTTTTTCCCAATCGGTTCTGAATTTAACAGGGGGAGAAATAAATAAATTGTTACGAACCGTGCTTTGTTTCATGCGTTCCGAGAAAACGATTTTTATTTTATTCAAAGTAACGGGAATATTTAAGGCACCTGGCAAAGGCTCGGAAGTTATAATTTCCGGAGGAATTCGATCCACCGGGCCGCCTGATGGCGGCCGCTGTACAGCACAGGAAAAAATCAGGAAAGATATGATGAATAGAAGAATAAATTTGCTAAAATACACCGATTACTCCCACATTATTTGCAAGGGTAATATAGGATGAAAAGGGTATTGATAGCAAAAGCAAAGTGCAATATCGGGAAGAGAGACGGGACGGTGGTAGCAACCAAAAAATGGACTGATTGCTATCAGTCCATTACGGAAAACGGCAAAGCCTGACTGATAGCTATCAGTCAGGCCCCCGCAACGCATTACATCTTTTCTATTAAGAAGTCCGCTCTTTAATTCTGGCTGCCTTACCTCTGCGGCTACGCAAATAATACAATTTTGCTCTGCGTACTTTCCCGCGTCGTTTTACTTCGATCTTTGCCAATCTCGGTGAATGCAACGGGAAAATCCGCTCCACACCGATGCCGTTTGAAATCTTGCGTACCGTAAAGGTTTCGTTAATTCCGCCGCCTTTGCGCTTAATGCAAACGCCTTCGAATACCTGAATTCGTTCCTTATTCCCTTCGATCACGCGCACATGAACCGCCACCGTATCACCGGGTTGAAATTCAGGAATGTCCATTCGCAATTGATTAGCCGTTACTGCATGTAAAATATCCATAATTCCGTCTCACATTTTGTTTTTATTTAACTTATTTTATTGTTTCCAAATATTTTTCGTACAAATCAGGGCGACGCCGTTTGGTGATTTTCTCACGCATTTTCTGTCGCCATTCCGCTATTTTTTGGTGATTTCCCGAAAGCAAAACATCCGGTACCCGTTTACCCATAAACTCTTCCGGACGCGTGTAATACGGTACATCCAGTAAAAGCTCATCCGAAAAAGAATCCGTCCAGGCCGAATTAATATCTTTGATCACCCCGGGCAAAAGCCTTACGATTGCATCAATGATCACCAAAGTCGCAATTTCACCGGAGCTAATAACATAATCTCCGAGAGAAATTTCATCAATCCGATAAAATTCATGAATCCGTTCATCGATACCTTTGTAATGCCCGCACAAAAATACCAAATGTTCTTTAAGGCTCAGCTCCGTTGCCACAGATTGCTCAAATTTTCGGCCTCGAGGAGACGGCATCACAATATGCGCCTTGCGCACATCGTGCTCTGTAAAAACCTGTTGCAGGACCTTGTAAAACGGCTCGATTTTCAGCACCATGCCAGGCCCGCCTCCATACGGATAGTCATCAATCGTGCGATGCTTATCCGTAGTAAAATCGCGCAAATCATGAATGTTAATTTTCACGGCCTGTTTGCGCCGCCCCATCTTAATGATGCTCTCATCCAGCGGAGCTTGTAAAATTTTCGGAAAACCTGTGATAATATCGATCTGCATCTCAAAGAACGCCCTTAATCGAGCATACCCTCCATAACATGAATAACCATGGTACGCTCTTTGGCATTAACCGATTTAACAACCGACTTAATTGCCGGAATCAACTTTTCTTGGCCATCATCCGTAGCCAGTACATAAACGTCATTAGCCGTATGCGTCCAAACATCACGAATCGTACCGATGAAAAGACCCTGCTCATCAAAAACTTTCATGCCGATCAAATCATGGACGTAATACTCATCCTTACCCAGCGGCATCAGGTCTTTTTCGGGAATAAAAATATAATGATTACGCAAGGCCTCCGCCTGATCGTAATCATTTATTTCCAAAAACTTGAGAAAAACAAACCTATTCGACAACCGAGCTTTTTCGATCGAATAGGCTTGTTTTTGATTTTCGTGTTCGATATAAACGGTCTTTAATTCCAAAAAATGCTCGGGAAATGACGTAATAACTTCCACCTTCACCGAGCCTTTAACGCCATGAGGCTTTAGAATTTTACCGATAACAAACATTCTCGTTATTCGAGAATTTCCAGAACAGCACGTTTACCTTGTTTAGCAGAAGCGGCAGCTAAAAGCGTACGGATGGATTTGGCAGTTTGTCCTCTCTTACCAATAACCTTACCTAAATCACCTTCGCCAACGCGCAGTTCATAAACCGTTACTCGTTCACCTTCAACTTCAGTAACCTGAACTTCATCAGGTTTGTCCACCAGATGTTTGGCGATGAACTCGACGAAATTTTTCATATCCACAATACGTCCCTCCGTTTAGTAAACATTCACAACTGCTGTTTTCTTTATGTTCTACTATTATAGTAAGATTCCATCCAAAAAACAAGAATTTTAACTTTCCTGCTTTTCTTCCGCTGCTTGAGCCTGCTCTATTGTTTGTTCTTCCTGAGTTGCCTCGGCGGCCGGAGCTTCCTGCTCGGCTTCTTTGGGTTGTTCTTCTACGGTTTCGGCTTTTTTAGCTTTGGCTTGTTGAGCTTTTTTGGCTTCCAACCGTTTTTGGCGCTCCAATTGAAGCACTTCCCATTTTTTGAACTCTTCCGTAATCTTGGCTTCGTCGGCGCCCTGCTTCATTAAGTCCCATTTCAACCAAATGCCTTTGCGACTTAACAAGCTGCGTACCGTTTGCGAGGGTTGAGCACCGTTCTTTAACCAATAAATCACGCGTTCCTCGTCAACTTCCACTTGATAGGGCTCCGTTAACGGATTGTATGTACCAACCGTTTCAATAAAACGTCCGTCACGAGGCGACCGGCTGTCCGCAACCACGATCCGATAGTATGGCCGTTTCTTTCTTCCCATTCGACGTAATCTGATTCTTACTGCCAAAGTATTAACCTCCAACTTTTTTTCTAACCTATTCCTAAGGGCATTCCACCTATGCCCCGGAACGATTTCTTATTCATTTGTTTCATCATTTTTTTCATTTGTTCAAATTGACGCATCAACTGATTCACATCCTGAACGCGTGTGCCGCTGCCAAAAGCAATGCGTTTACGTCGGCTGCCGTTTAAAATCTTTGGATTTCTCCGTTCTTCCTTCGTCATGGAATTGATAATGGCTTCCACACGCACCAACTGACGATCATCAACCTGCGCGTTTTTCAATTGACTTCCAACGCCCGGAATCATGCGCAAAATGGATTCCAAAGAACCCATTTTTTTAATCTGCTGCAATTGATCCAAAAAATCTTCCAGATCAAATTCCGCCTTGCGCAGCTTCTTTTCTAATTTTTCGGCTTTTTCCTTGTCAACAACTTCCTGAGCCTTTTCCACCAAAGTGACCACATCGCCCATACCTAAAATACGCGAGGCCATGCGATCCGGAT